>JAYWDF010000001.1:0-2824 GCA_043779985.1 Akkermansiaceae bacterium
AACCGGGGAGCTTCGCGCATGGTTCTTTCACGTTTCATTGGCGGCACGACAGGAATGTCGTGTCTCCTTATTGGGGCCAATTTGGCTACAGGCTGTAGCCAAATTGTGAGTGGGTTATCATAGTCATGGCCTTCGGTTATTCGCCAGCCATGCGGAGTTCCAATTGCTCGTCGCTGTTCATGCAGAGAACGCGAATGGTGGTGCGGCCAATCTCGGTTTGGCCGATGATGTGAATGCCATCCCATCTGAAATGCTCATCCCAGCGCTGTTGTCGTGGGTGAAAGAGCCGAGTCACCGTGTCGGTCAGTGGATCGATTCCAGTGAGATTGGGGCCTTTGTGGAGATTGCAGTCGATGCAGGCGAGACAGAGGTTCGATTCATCGTCGGTGCCGCCGTGCTTGAGCGGGCGGATGTGCTCGATGTGCAGGGCGGCGAGGGGTGAGTCTTCTTGGTGGGTTTGGCAATACTCGCAGCGGTGATCCGCTCGCTGCCTGACAAGGACTCGCGTGGCGGCGGTCATGCGGCGCTGCCGGATTTGAACTTTTTGGCCTCGCGGCGCAGGACGGCGACGAACTTGTTAGCCCGGACGTATCCGGCATATTCTTCACGCTCTTCCGGCGAGAGGTTACCCTCGGTATTTTTCTCGGCAAGTTCCTCAATCCGCTCGCGGAGGGGTTGATCTGTTTGAACGGACAAGACCGCGTCTTCCCGACCGGGGAGCAGGAGTTGAAGCAGTGGACTTACACCGCGCTGAAAGGCTGTTTGAGCACTCATGAGTAGGAAGATAGCCAAAGGAGTTTTGAAGGCAAGGAGCGAGTTATCAGGCGGGGTTCATTTGAGGCGCTTCACGCTGCTGGCGGAGAGCAGGGTGCGGCGGGGTAAAAGCTGAAACGCTGAAAAGCTGAGATGCTGAAATTTTAGAGGAAGATGTGGGCGGGATGCCCACACTCCTTGAATACGGTTGAGGTGGAAAATCGTCAACCGGGGGGAAGGACTGGAAGCGAGACGCCTCCCGCAACGGACTGCGGCGGGACGCCACAGCCACTTTTTAGGAGGTGACCCGGATTGACGTGGCGGATTTCGAATGCGTTAGTCATGAGGTCATCCTTGTTTCGGAAATTCGGGTGGAAGGTCGCCAGCCAGCTCGGCTTCGATTTCCTCAATGGTGGGCAGACTACCGCGCAATTCCTCCGGGAGGGATTCGGTGAGTTGGGTCTGCCAGGCGGCGACGGCGATGGATTGGTCCAAGCCGCGCAGGGCGTACTCGGCGACGAGCTTGTTCTTTTTCCGACAGAGCAGCAGGCCGATGGTGGGCTGGTCGGAGGGATGGCGCAGGAGGTCGTCCACGGCGGAGAGGTAGAGATTGAGCTGGCAGAAAGAGGTAGGGATCTTTGAAAAGCTGGGCGGCCATGTCCGACTCTGCCGGTGGCATGGTGAGGGCGAAGTTGTTTTGAGCCTTGCCGACTCGGAGGTGGAGTTGGTTTTGGATTTGAATTTCCAAGATCGCGCGGCTCCATCCGTGGGTGAGGGTCTCGCGGATGTAGAAATCGCGGGCGTCGGGGGCTTTAACCATTTGAATCAGGCGGATGATCTGGCCCCAGGGCAATTGCGAAACAGGTTGTTTCGCAATTGCGCCGTCCGGGAATGCCTCGACAAAGAGCTTCATGGAGAGAAGGTTGCGGGAAGACAGTCCGCTCATGTCAGGGAAGGCTTCCTGAAGGTCGGCGGCAAGGCGGTCGATGACTTTGGCTCCCCAAGCTGCTTCCTGCTGGCGGGCGAGAATGATTTTCCCGGTGTGCCAATACGCTTCGATGACAATGGGATTGGCCGCGAGAATGGCGCGGATGCGGGCGTTGCGGAGGTGGGTCTTGATCTCCTGAAGCGTGGCGGCGTAGGTCTCTGGTAACGCCGAGGCAAGTGGTGCCACCGGGAAAATCGCCTCGGGTCGGGTGCGGCCTCGGGAGATGCGAGGCTCTTCCGATGGTTTCGGGCCGGGCTTGCGGGGGTTAGATGCCATTTTTGAAATTCTATTAACTTGGGGGCGGAAGATGGAAGGCGAGACGCCTTCTGGACGGACTGCGGCGGGACGCCACAGCCACTCACGAAGCACGGGCGATGGTCATGGCGGGTTGAATGTGGGCGGTGAGCTTCTGCTGGTCTTTGGCTAGGGCGCGGAAGTCGCACTCGACCTGGATGCCGTGCCAGAATTCCGCAGATTGGCCGAAGAATGCTCCAAAACGGATGGACATGGCGGGCGTGATGGAACGGCGGGCGTGAATGATCTCATTGATGGCACGGGGAGCGACACCGATGGCGCGGGCCATGGCGTTTTGGGAAATGCCCATGGGAATCAAGTATTCTTCCAACAGGATCTCGCCGGGTGTGATGGGTGGATTCATGGCTGTAACGTATTGCGTTATAGGGGTGCGTCAATGGTAATCACAAATGGTGACTTCGGCCGGGCCATGTTCGGTCCAAGCGAAAACGATCCGCCACTGGTCGTTGATGCGGACCGAGTGATAACCCGTCAGATTTCCCTTCAGGGCTTCGAGCCGATTTCCGGGAGGAACTGCAAGATCCTGGAGAACTCGCGCCCGGTTCATTTGGATCAGTTTACGCAATGCCACGCGGGCGATTGCCGTGAAGCGGCGATTGGTTTCGCGCTCAAACAGCTCTTGGGTGTCCTTGTCGGCGAAGGATTGGATCATGGTTTGAGCTTGAGGAGAGAGGCGAGCAGTTTCCCGGCGTCGGGGAAGCGTTCTTTGGGATTTCGGACGAGGGCTTTGTCGATGACGGCGGCGAGGTTTTTCTCCAGTCCGGGCAT
>JAYWDF010000002.1:0-2824 GCA_043779985.1 Akkermansiaceae bacterium
TTGTTGGATTGTGCAAGCGAGGTATTGTTTTTCGAAGTGCCCGGCTCAAATGGCACCTTGTTTCATCCGCGGATGTCGATGCAGGCGACCCATGCCTACCGTGATCTCGATTGGGACATGCGGTGGCGGGTTGAAGAGTTATACAATGATTACTTCTATCGGCGTCAGGAAGATTTCTGGCAGGCCCGCGGCTATGGAAGATTGCCGGCCATGCGGCACGCCAGTCCGATGCTGCTCTGCGGCGAAGATCTCGGGATGGTGCCCGCCTGCGTGCCAGGAGTGCTCAGGGAACTCGGTATTCTATCATTGGAAATCCAGCGGATGCCGAAGACCCATGAAGTCGAGTTCTTCAATCCACAATTTGCACCTTATATGAGTGTCGTGAGTCCCTCCACTCACGACATGGCCACGCTGCGCGCATGGTGGCAAGAAGACGCCGCCACGACTGCTAGATTTGCCTGGCAGATGTTTGGCAGCAGCTCACCGGAAGCCGAGCTATCAGGCGAAACCGCTAGCCGGATCATCTGGCAGCACCTCCAATCGCCCGCGATGTGGGCGATTTTTCCGCTCCAAGACTTGCTTGCCATGGATGAATCACTTCGCAACCCAGATCCAGAGTCTGAGCGCATCAACGTGCCCGCGATCATGCCTTATTATTGGCGCTATCGAATGCACCTCGGCCTCGACCAACTCGCCGCCGCCGATGGGCTTAACCGCAAACTGGCACGGCTGATTGAAGGGGCGGGCCGCTGACTGCGATCTCGGTCTATTGGCAAAGGCACATTCAATTGTGTGGAGTTATAGTTCGAATTAAAATCCAGTTATAAACCTCTGTAGCAAGCTCAACAAAGGCGTTGCTTCACAAATAGGCGACAAGTAAGATTTTCCCACGATGACAACGGTTCTCTCACAAAAAGGTCAGATTGTCCTACCCAGCGCCGTGCGGGAGCAAATGCATTTGGAGCCAGGGCAGGATTTTGAAGTCATCATCGACGATGAAGACACCATTTTGCTTCGTCGCGTATCCCGTCCGCCCAATCACGGTCTCATCGATCTCTTACAAGCCTGCCCTTATCCGTTTGAGGTGCCACCAAGGGCCAACGACCTGCCACGTTCCATCAAGTTATGAACTACTTGGTGGATACGAATGTCCTAAGCGAACTCGCCAAACCACAGCCAGCCGGAGAGGTCATGGCTTGGTTCGTCAAGCATGAGCCACACCTCTACGTCAGTAGCATTTCGTTAGGCGAAATCCGCTAAGGCTTGGAGTTGCTGCCCACAGGCAAACGGAAATCAGGCCTACAAGCGTGGTTTAAATCAGTTTGCGAGCGCATGGATGGCAGAGTCCTCAGCTTTAACACCAGCACTGCCCATGTTTGGGGGCAACTCGTCGCCAACCTCGAGAAGAAGGGAATCCACCTCCCTACCCTCGATAGCCAACTCGCCGCCACCGCCCAGCGCCATGGCTTAACAATGGTGACAAGGAATATGGCTGATTTCAAAAACGCGGGCGTGAAGTTGCTGAATCCATTCGCGGCCTAACAACGACCCCTAATAAGTTTGAGAAACCAAATGCCTTCATTGCACCAGCAGCGCCTAACTTCCATGCTCGATTACCTTGAGGAGTGGGACAAACTGAACCGCACGCCTGTTTTCGATATTGCCTCGCATCAGGCACTGATGATCTGGCAGCACGATGTCGCAGAACTACCGGGTTTTTCCCTGAACAGTTCGGACGAATCTGGAGAGGTTTGGCTGACGCTTGACCGGTTGCGACCCACAAAGCCACCTCAGTTGCCCGTCGAACTGGTGCCTTGGGTTGTGGTTTCAGGTGATCCTTCGCGTGAGCCGCATCGTCGCGAATCGATCGCGCATCCCACCGAGCCTGAGCAAGAAATTAACTTCGACGACGCGCCTGAACGGGAGACTGCCTTTACCGCTTATCTCGATAAGCAGTGGTCTGAATGGTCAACCATCGAAAAGCCCAAACGTCGGAGCATCGCCTGTTACGATAAGCTTTTCAATCTGCTCCAGACCATCGAAACCGAAGGGGCGGAGACCGCGTTGGAACTCGTGTGGGGCATAGGGGTAGGCGTTTGGAAGCCGGAGCAACACCAATCAGTGCGTCATCCGCTGCTGTGCAGATTAGTAGAAATCGATCCTGTAGGCAGAGATATGGCTCTGCGCATCCGGCCTCGCGATGTTCCGACTCTGCTGGAGACTGATATTTTCGCAGCCATGGAGAACCCTGGATTGCCAGTGTATGAGAAGGCTGCACGCACGATTCTCGATAACACGGACAACCACATAACCCCATTTGAAGAGGCTTCTTTCGAGCAAATCCTTTCTGGAGCGGCGGGCACGCTTGATCGGCAAGCTCGCTATTGGCCCAGAGAATCCGCTTATCAAGAGGGTGTTGTCCCGGCGGCTAACGAACAACTGACCATCACCAATAGTTGGGTGATTTTCGCCCGTCGCAAAGGCACTAACTTTTTAGTCGATGATGTTCGTCGTCTCAAAGAAAAGGTCGCGAATGAGGACGTTCCTGAAGGTGCCCCCATGGCATTGGTGGAGACTCCCGCAGGGGAAGCACCACCTCGACAGGATCAGACGTGGCGCGGGATGTCCTCGACAGGATTTTCCTCCGGCTGGGCCGGGGGGGATTCCACAGGCGGAACCAACAGTCAGGGAGTCGCAAGAGAGCTGTTTTTCCCCAAGCCATTCAACTTGGAGCAAATTCAAATCATCGACCGGCTGGAGAACTCGGATGGAGTGGTCGTCCAAGGGCCGCCCGGCACGGGAAAGACCCACACCATTGCCAATG
>JAYWDF010000003.1:0-2822 GCA_043779985.1 Akkermansiaceae bacterium
TCATTGACCACGTATGTCACCTTTTCCCAGGCGAGCTCCGGCTTGGAAATCATCACTTGTGTGCCCGTGATGGACCAAGGGGTGTCCATTTTGGCTAGGTAGATGTTAGTTCCCTTGTTTGGCGGAACGCTTTGCGCCCACGCGAGATAGCGGCTGCCATGGTGCTCGAAGGTGGTCGCGTCGAGGGTGAAGGATTCCCAGTTCATCTTGATCTGGCCTTTCTCGGTCCAAGTGCCTTCGAGTGGATTGGGAGAAGGGTTCTCGAGGACATACATACGGATGTCCCAGATCGCCTCGGCGCGGCCGGCGGCGAAGTAAAGGTACCACTTGCCGCCGATGGAGTGGATTTCCGGAGCCCAGATGTGATGGCCCATGGGCCCGCTCGCATGCTTGGTCCACACGGTCTTCGCTTCCGCAGTGGCGAGCTCGCCAATGGTGCGGGCCCGGCGCACCTCGATGCGGTCGTAGTGAGGGACCGTGGCGGTGAAATAGTAGTAGCCGTCCGTGTTAAGGGTGACGTGGGGATCCGCCCGCTGTGGGAGGATGGGATTGGTCCAGACCAGCGGACCGACCGGCTGCTTGGTCTCAGCGCCGGGGAGGGGCTGGCTGGTCCCCGTGAGCACGAGGATTGAGGAAAAAACGAGGGGTCGCAGGACAGCTGAAAGCGGGTGCATGGGCGTGGATACCCGCAGGGTCATGAATTTGACACTTGGAGGGAAGGGCCATTTATGGGGAGGCCCGGGCGACAGCACCGTGGCCGTCACGCCGTTTCGGAGCTGCTTCAGTGCAGATTCGAGATCGTTTGGAAGATCGCGGTGATCATGAGATAGGCCATCGTGCCGATGAGGCCGGCCATGATGATCAGGACGACGGGCATGACCAGGGCCATGATCCGTTGGAGGCTCTTGTCGAGTTCCTTGTCGTAACGCTCGGCTGCCCGGCGCAGCGACATGTCGATTTTCCCGGTTTGCTCGCCGACGGAAATCATGTCGATGAGCAGCGGTGGGAAGGCGCCGTTGCGGATGAGGGCTTTGGAAAATGAACGGCCGTCGCCGACTTGGGCGATGACTTTGTCCAGCTCGCCGCGGAGGCCGCGGTTTTGGGTGGCGTCGCGGGAGAGTTCGAGCGCGCGCAGCAGCGGCAGCCCGTTGCCGACGAGGTTGGCCATGGTTTCGAGGAACTGAACGTAGAAGCGGCTGGTGATAACGGGGCCGATGAGGGGCAGGCGGAGTTTCATCCGGTCCCAGGCAGGCTTGTTCGCGTCGTTGTCTTTCCAGGCTTTGAAGAAAATAAAGGCGGCGATGAGGGTGAGGATAATGACAATCCACCACTTTTTGACGAAGGCGGAAGCACCGATGAGGATCGCGGCACCGAGCGGCATTTTCCCTCCGCTGGTCTGGATGAGCGCGGTGAGTTGCGGAATGAGAACGGTGATGAAAATGATCGAGACGCCGATGCCGGCGAGGATCAGGAAGGCTGGATAGATCATCGCGAGGATGAGGCGCGCTTGCAGCTCGGCGAGGGTCTTGAGGTAGTGGGCCTGGCGCTTGAGGATGTCATCAAGGGCGCCGGAGGCTTCACCGGCGGCGGCGAGTGAGCAATACAACGGGCCGAAGCTGGGGCTGACCTTCTTCAGGGCGACGGAGAAGTTCACACCATCTCGGACGATCTGCCGGATCTTGTAGGAAACTGCCTTGAGGTTGCCGAGTTCCTGACGGTTTTCCATCGACTTGAGCGCGGGCTCGAGCTGGAGGCCGGCGCTGAGCATGTCGGAAAGCTCCTCGGTGAAGAGCACGACTTCCTGGCGCTTGAGCTTGATCGGGCCGTCGGGGATGGGAGTCTCTTTGGCTTCTGTCTTGCCCTTGAAGTGGGCGGCTTCCTCAGCCTTGTCCTTTGCGCTGGTGTTGGTCTTCTTGGCGGAAACGGCGACGGCGATTTCCCGCAGATTGACGGGTTGGAGGCCCTTTTTATCGAGGACGCGCAACGCTTCCGGGCGGTCAGTCGCATCGATTTCTCCGGTGGTGACGGAGCCGTTAGCGGCGAGGGCTTTGTAGGCGTAAAGAGGCATCGTTGGGTGAAACTGAAAGCTGAAATGCGAAAACTTGTTCAGTCCCCTCCGATGTCGGAGGAGGTGACGGAGATGACTTCCTCGATGGTGGTCTCGCCCTTCATCACCTTGTGCCAGCCGTATTCGCGCATCGGAATGTAGCCGTCGCGGACGGCTTGGGCACGGAGCTCGACGGCTTGCGCGCGGTGGGCGACGAGTTCCTGCATCGGCTGGGTGAGCAGGATGATTTCGTAAATCGCAAGTCGGCCGGAGAAGCCGGTCATGCGGCAGCGGTCGCAGCCTTTCGGCGAGTAGACTTGGCCCGGGATGTGCAACGGGATGCCGAGATCGCGGCGGTCCTGGTCGCTGACTTCGCGCGGCGTCTTGCAATGTGGGCAAAGCTTCCGGACGAGACGCTGGGCGAGGAAGGCTCGGACGGCGGCAGAAACGAGGAACGGTTCCACTCCCATGTCGATGAGTCGGCTGATGCCGCCCATGGCGTCGTTGGTGTGAAGGGTGGAAAACACCAAGTGACCGGTGAGCGAAGCGCGGATGGCGATTTCCGCAGTTTCAAGGTCGCGGATTTCCCCGATCATCACGATGTTCGGGTCGGCCCGCAGGATGGAGCGAAGCGCGGTGGCGAAGGTGAGGCCGATCTCGTTTTTCACGGCGATCTGCATGACGCCGACCAGCTTGTTTTCCACCGGGTCCTCGACGGTGACGATGCGTCGCTCCGGGTGATTTACCTCGGTGAGGAAGGAGTAGAGGCTGGTCG
>JAYWDF010000004.1:0-8163 GCA_043779985.1 Akkermansiaceae bacterium
ATCCGATTCACGAGGATGATCTGCCGGTCATGCGCGAGGCCGGGAAGATTGCCGGCGAACTCTACCAGCGCGACAACCTCCTCCCCGGCGGGTAATTCCGCCCCTACCCCTTCCTATATGATCAAGTGGATTCTCCAAAAAATCGTCGGCAGCAAGAACCAGCGCGAAGTGCGCCGCATCCGCCCGACGGTCGCTCGCATCAATGAAATCGAAGAAGCCCTCCAGCGCGAACCAGCGGAGAAGCTCTTGGAATTCACCGCCACTTGGCAAGCCCACCTCGCCCGTTACCACGCGCTTGACGCACCGGCCAGGCCCTTGATCGAGCGCATGGAAGATGCTGAACTCCGAGCCACCGCCGAGGCTCTCGAAGCCCGCCTTGCTCCGCTGCGCGAAGAATTCCCCTCGCTGCCCGCCACCATCCTCGCCACCGCCTCGACCATCGAGGCCGCCAAAGCCGCGTTCCATGAAATCGAAGGCGAGTTCGGACGCTCCCGCGCCAAGTATCTCGAAAAAATCCTCCCCGAGGCCTACGCCGTCGTCAAAAACGGCGCCCGTCGCCTCTGCGGCACCGAGATCATCGTCAACGAGCGCCCGCTCGCTTGGGAAATGATCCATTTCGACGTCCAGCTCGTCGGCGGCGTCGCCCTCCACCGCGGCATGATCGCGGAAATGCAGACCGGGGAAGGCAAGACCCTCGTCGCCACCCTGCCCGTCTATCTGAATGCCCTCACCGGCCTCGGCGTCCACGTCGTCACCGTCAACGACTACCTCGCCAAGCGCGACTCCGAGTGGATGGGCTCCCTGTTCCGTTATCTTGGACTCACCGTCGGCACCATCCAGAATCAAATGCCCCCGTGGGAACGCCGCGCCGAATACGCCTGCGACATCACCTACGGCACCAACGCCGAGTTCGGCTTCGACTACCTCCGCGACAACGGCATGGCCTCCACCAAGGACGAACAAGTCCAGCGCGGCCACTACCTCGCCATCATCGACGAAGTGGACTCCATCCTCATCGACGAAGCGCGCACCCCGCTCATCATTTCCGGGCCGTCCAGCCAGTCGACCCACCAGTTCGACAAATACAAGCCGCTCGTCGAGCAGCTCGTCAGAAAGCAAACCGAACTCTGCAACAACCTCGCCGCCGAAGCCAAGCAGTTGCTAGACGCCGGTGACTCCGTCAACGCCGGCCGCGCCCTCTTCAAGGTCAAGCTCGGCCAGCCGCGCAACCGCCAGCTCATGCGCTTCATGGAAGAGCCGGAAATGCGCAAACTCTTGGAAAAGGCCGAGCTCTCCTTCCACCAAGACGCCCAGAAAAAGGACCTCTTCGAGCTCAAGGAAGAACTCTACTTCATCATCGACGAAAAAGGCCACGACTCCGACCTCATGGAAATGGGCCGCGAGTTCCTCTCCCCCGGTGATCCGGAATCCTTCACCCTGTCCGACCTCGGCACCCTCTACGCGGACATCGACACTGACCGCAGCCTCAACGACGAGCAGCGCATCGCCGCCAAGGAATCCCTCCAAGTCCGCATGGACCTCCAAGCCGAGAAGATTCATAACATCTCCCAACTTCTCAAGGCCTACTGCGTGTTCGAAAAGGACGTCCAATACGTCGTCAAGGACGACAAGGTCATCATCGTCGATGAAAACACCGGCCGCGAAATGGCCGGCCGCCGCTGGTCGGACGGACTCCACCAAGCCGTCGAAGCCAAGGAAGGCGTTTCCATCGAAAAGGAAACCCAGACCTTCGCCACCATCACCATCCAGAACTACTTCCGCCTCTATCAAAAGCTCGCCGGCATGACCGGCACCGCCGAGACGGAAGCCGCCGAGTTCCACGACATCTACCGCCTCGACGTCCTGCCGATCCCGACCAATACGGCGAACATCCGCATCGACGAGAACGACCAGGTCTTCAAGACCCGCCGCGAGAAGTTCAACGCCGTCATCGCCAAGATCGAGGAAGCCCACGCCAAGGGCCAGCCGGTCCTCTGCGGCACCGCCTCCGTCGAGGCCTCCGAGACTCTCGCCCGCATGCTCAAGCGCGCGAAGATTCCCCACTCGGTCCTCAACGCCAAGTTCCACCAACAGGAAGCGGAGATCATCTCCCGCGCCGGCCATCTCGGCTCCGTCACCGTCTCCACCAACATGGCCGGCCGCGGCACCGACATCAAGCTCGCCCCCGGCGTGCCCGAAGTCGGCGGCCTCTTCGTCATCGGCACCGAGCGCCACCAGTCGCGCCGCATCGACCGCCAGCTCCGCGGCCGTTGCTCCCGCCAGGGCGACCCCGGCCGCTCCCAGTTTTTCATCTCCTTCGAAGACGACCTGATGCGCAACTTCGCCGCCGCCGACCGCATGACCCAGATGATGGAGCGCTTCGGCATGAAAGAAGGCGAAGCCCTCGAACACTCGTGGCTCAACCGCTCCGTCGAGACCGCCCAGAAGCGCGTCGAGCAGCGCGACTACACCGGCCGCAAGCGCGTCCTCGACTTCGACGACGTGATGAACATGCAGCGCGAGGTCGTTTACGGCTACCGCAACGAGGTGCTCACCACCGAAGTCCCGCGCGACCTCGTCAATGAAATCATCGACGAAACCATCCCTGCCAAAGTCCACGAATACCTCGCCGACCGCGATGACAACCAGCCCGACTACAACGAGCTGCTGCATTGGGTGAACGCCACCCTGCCCGTGAGCGTCACCGCCGAGGATTTCCTCAACAGCCACAACGAGGAAGCCATCTCCGCGATGCTCGTCGACAAGGTCAAGGAAGCCTACAACGCCCGCGTCGGGGATCTGCCGATGGAAGTGCTCGACCAGGAAGAGCGCCGCATGGTGCTCGTCGCCATCGACAAGCAATGGCAGGCCCACCTCTATAATATGGACGCCCTCCGCGAAGGCGTCGGCCTGCGTGCCCAAGGCCAGAAGGACCCGCTCATCGAGTATAAAAACGAAGCCTACAACCTCTTCGTCACCCTGATGGACTCGATCAAACAAGAGGCCCTCCAGAACCTCTTCCGCTCGGCCGCCAACCTCGAGGCCTTCCTCCAACAGCTCCATAGCGCGCCCCAACAACTGCACGGAGGCGAAGCCGCGCTCACCCGCGACAACGTCGCCACCTCCGGCAGCTCGGCCAATCTCGATGCGTCCTCCATGCCCTCGCCCGAAGGCACGGTCCTCAAGCTCAACCTGCCGAAACGCAAACCGAGCTTCTCCATCGAGACCACCGGCCGCAACGCCGCCTGCCCGTGTGGCTCCGGCAAGAAGTTCAAGCAGTGCTGCGGCAAAGAAGACTGATCCTCCCGCCTCACCCTCTCCCGCCGGGGGCGATCCCGCTCCTGATAAGTTCACCGCAAGCGCCGCTCTCGTAAGGAGCTACGACACTCATGTCGTCGGGTAAAAGGCAGAGTCAATGAGCTGGAGCGTCGCGCAGGCCATTGGCTTCGCGTCCGCAAACACCACAGGGATGTGGTGCCTCCTTATTGGCGCGAAGGAACGCAAAGCCGAGCTGATAGCTCCACCGACCGCCTCTCCGCCGCCAGCACACTCACCTCGCGGATTCAACCCAAGGAGCGGCGGACTCCGATCCGCCGTAGTCCATGGCTCGCCGATGAAATGCGGTCCAACTCGGACCCACGTCACTTCATGGGCTCCGGCGGATCGGAACGCACATCAAGTGATCGCGATTTTTTGGGAATCGCACCGCGCGCCACCGCTTTCGAGTCGCGCTGCGCCACGAGCTTCCCGATGATCCGGCCATCGTCCGCAGCCATTCCCTCCGCCTATGTCACCTCGATGATCTCATCGAGGTGCACGATCAGTTCCCGGCTTCGTAAATCCAACACGTCCCAGAGAATTTCCGCGTCGATTCCATCGTAGCCGTGGATCAACCAATTCCTCATGCTGATGATCTGCCGCCATGGCACTTCCGGCCAGGCCTCTCTCAGCTCCTCAGGTAAACGAGTCGCCGCCTCTCCGATCAACTCCGCACCCTTTCCGCGTGACGGCGAAAACTCAGGTCGTCGTCCAGTGCCGCCCGGCTGCCAGTCGCAGCAAGCTCGCTGGCTTCCACCGCGAACGCCCGCATTTACCGCAGCGTCTCCAGCGGATTACGCCTCGCCATACAGCAATCGCGCCTCCGGCAAAACTTTCTCCAAATGCCGACCCAGCATCGCCGGGGTGTTCAAGTCCACCTTGCGGCCGAAGAGCTCCGACAATTCCTCGGCAATCCGGAAATGCTCCAATCCCGGATGTCTTCCCGGTTCATATTCCACCAACAGATCCACATCACTGCGCAGCGGATCAAAGTCGCCCCGCACCACCGATCCGAACAAGCGCAACCGCGAAATCGCGTGGGCTTGGCAAAAATCCCTGATAGTTCCGAGGGTAGGGATCACCGCAGCGTTCATGCCGAAAGCCTGCCATGTTTCCCGCACCTGATCAACCCGCGAATGAGACCCACCCAAGTGGCTGCTGCGTCTCGCCGCAGTTTGGACAGAAGCCATTCACGACGGACCCACAGGGCGAAAAGCCGTGGGGCGGCTTCGAAGCAATCCGCCCACATCATGCTTTCCCGCCCGAGGTATCACTCGTCATCCATCTTGGCCCGCAGCGCCTTGGCCAGCAGCCCCTCGGGCCACTCGTATTTCAGCACCTTGTAGGGTGTCTGGTTCGACCTCGCTTCCATCATCTCCAGGTCCAGTTCCCTTCTCTCGTCCCTCGCATGGGCATCGTAAAACTGAAGCAGCTGGGTCGCGTCATTCATCGAGCCAATCAGCGAGCGGTTGGTCCGCGACAGCAGGATCACGGCTTGATTGTCCGGATCGAAATCCACCCCATGCCGCTTCCAGACCTCGCCGATCCGGCCGAGCAATTTCAGCCACAACTCCGGAAAGCCCTTCACCCCGGTGACCGGCAGGATCAGCGTGTAGAGCGTGGCGTCGTTCATCGCCACCACCACCGGTTTCCGCCGCACCCGGATGAAGTGGCAGCTCCATGCGTCCAAACGCCGCTCCTGCGGCACCTTCTCCCCCGCATGGCTGAGCACACACTTGAACTGTTTGGCAAATGCCGCCGATACCCGCAGAATCATGCCGCCGATCCTTGCGATCCCACCACCCGCTGCCAAGCCCGCATTGGTTGCCGGGAATATTTGTGGATGGCAATGATCGCAGATGCCATCTGTCGATTCGTTGTCGTTTAGATGGGTCACCTCTCAGTTGACCAGCGGCAGTTCGTCCGAACCGTGGTCGGTATCGAAGCCCTCGGCCTCGAAGGATTGCTGGAGTGAACCTGTCTCCTAAGTGGTCCAGAAATACGAGCACGCCGACGTCCTGCCTGCTTCTGCGCCTTGCCTTCTTTGCTGTAGGACCAGTGTTGGGGCGGTTCGTGATACGGCGAATTGATGATTGGCTCCTCGACTGGCGCTTGGATCGAAAGTTCCGTTTGGACGGGATCGGGGGAAATGGCTGGCATGGTCAAGGATTGGACTTGGGTTTGATTTGTTCCAGTTTCTGAATGGCCTCGGCGAGGTGCTTGTCCACCTCACTGGGTTGTTGATCGAGCAGCTTCCGGTAAACTTGATACTCCGTCTCGGCTTTCAGACGGGCTTGTTCGGCGGAAACTTTTCCGGCGTGAGTGAGGACGTCGTGATCGCCGAGACTCAGAAAACTATCCAGTTTGGAGATCCAGCCCGCCATCCGCATCGGCTCGCGGCGCTTGGCCCTCAGCTCGGCGAATTCCAGGTAAGCGGTGACGATCCGATTCAACATCTCCAGCTCCTCTTCGTTGAGGTAATTCTTGCCGATGGTGACCTCAGATTTGCGCGGCGTACCACCTTGGAAGGACGTCACTCCCATGTTGGGTTTCCGGGAGTCCACCCGGTTGAAGATGAGCTCCGCTGCCGTCTGGCCGTGCGCGGCCCAGTGCATTTTGTTCTGGATGGTGGCGAAAAACTTCTCGGAGGTTTCCGCCTTCGGATCGTAGTCGATGCTGGTGGCATAGATGTCGCAGACCTTGCGCCAGAAGACTTTTTCCGAGGACCTGATGTCCCGAATCCGTTCCAGCACCCGTTCGAAATAGACGGACTGATCCGGATTCTTCATCCGCTCATCGTCCATGATGAAGCCCTGGGTGAGGTACTCGCGCAACTGGGCCGTCGCCCACTGGCGGAACTGGGTACCGCGGGCCGAGCGCACGCGGTAGCCCACGGCCAACACGGCCTCCAGACGGTAGTAGTCCACTTGGTAGGTTTTTCCGTCTGCGGCAGTTGTTGCATTTTGTGCAACAACTGAGTCCCTGCCCAACTCGCCCTCCTCGAAGATGTTCTTCAAGTGCTTGGAAATCACTGATTTATCCCGATCAAACAGCTCGGAAATCTGGTTCAGGGAGAGCCAAAGCGTCTCATCGTCCAAGCGGCACTCCACCCGGCTGCGCCCGTCTTCCGTCTGGTAAAGAAGGAATTCCCCGGAGGGCTCTGGAAGGTCTTCTGCCATGATTCTCAGGAAAGACTGTGAACCCTCATCACCTCGTTCCCGCGGGGGTCGATCACCTTGATCGCCACCACCACCGGTTTCCGCCGCACCCGGATGAAGTGGCAGCTCCATGCGTCCAAACGCTGCTCCTGCGGCACCTTCTCCCCCTCATGGCTGAGCACACACTTGAACTGTTTGGCAAATGCCGCCGATACCCGCAGAATCATGCCACCGATCCTTGCGCTCCCACCGCCCGCTGCCAAGCCCGCATTGGTCGCCGGGAATATTTGTGGATGGCGATTCTTCTCCCCATCCAAAATCCAAAACCGCCCATCATCGATCCACGCGCCGCCCTCAGATGGATGAATGTGGATTACCGCCCACATCACCCTCTCCCGCCGGGGGCGATCCCGCTCCCGATCAGTTCACCACAAGCGCCGCTCTCGTAAGGAGCTACGACACTCATGTCGTCGGGTAAAAGGCAGGGTCAATAAGCTGGAGCGTCGCGCGGGCCATTGGCTTCGCTTCCGCAAACACAACAGGAGTGTGGTGCCTCCTTATGGGCGCGAAGGAACGCAAAGCCGAGCTGATAGCTCCACCGACCGCATCTCCGCCGCTCCTCGTGGGACTCTCACTCCCTTGCCATTCCCTCCGCCTCTTCCACATCGACGCATTCCTCGCAAACCGAAGCGTAGCCCGGTCCTCGCCGCCCAGCAGCGTCGCGGTTTCTGGGAGGAATGAGTTCACGGAGAGGCCGTCAACCATGTAGGGAAAGATCTGCGCTGTTGCCTAACCAAAGATTCCTTTCCGGATGGCCCCAAGGAACCTCCATTAGGGAGAAAGAAAGATTTTCAAACCACGGATGACACGGATTTCACGGATGGGGAAGGAGTCCTTCGGGACTGAAATTTGGATTTTAACACCGAAGCGACTCAAATCAGCATCATTTGATCACCCTTCAATCCGTAAAATCCGTAAAATCCGTAAAATCCGTAAAATCCGTGGTTAAAATCTCTTCAACGTTTGAGAGATTCTCTAGTGTCGGGACCCTGCGGATGGCCCGGGATCAGGCGGCTTGCCAAGGGGCTTCAATTGTGGCTTCTGTTTCCCATGAACGCCACTCTCAGTCTCGATGAAGCCGGTCGGCTGGTGCTACCAAACAACGCCCTGCGCTTGCTTGGAAGGAAGCCGGGCGATCAGGTTCGTGCCGATGTCAGCCCGAACCGCATCGACATTTGCCCGGAGACTCCCGTCATGGCCGACGGCGTGATCGAAAATGGCGTTCTCGTGATGGCCCGGAAGGAGATCCCGATGGACGCGGCCGCCGCTGTGCCGACCATGCCACTGAAATAGAATGAAACTCCCGCTCGATAGTGATATTCCCATTCGCAAAGTGACCCACTACTTGCTGGTTCCTCGCGTCGAATCAGACAAATCCATCTGGCTCGCCCCGGGGCGGCTACACTTCAGAGAACCCCCAACGGCTGGTTGAAGACATCCGCTCGCAGATTCTGCCTCTCGATGCGACTCCGCCCGTAGCTCCCAATTTGGAGAAACTTTCGAAGTCTCGGGAATGCTCCAAGGCCCATCAAACATCTCTCTTTCCGTTCGCACGATTTGGCTGAAAGATCCCTTGTCCGGAGTGTTCCGACTGATTACACTCATCCCATTGTCAGGGAAAAAAGCA
>JAYWDF010000005.1:0-8162 GCA_043779985.1 Akkermansiaceae bacterium
CCCACCCCCAGCGGGCCGCCGCAGGGGCGGACTGCGTTACGGCTTCGGTCGCTATCGCTCCCTGCGCCTCCACTCCGTCCGCCCCTGCGGAAAACCTTGTCAAAACCACCCCGAAAAACCAAAATCAAACCAAGCGCCGGGTGTCATGAATCCTGGCGCAACGACTCACCCCCTCCGGTGTCATTTATCATTGGCGCAATACGCCACCCCGCCCCGAACAAAAGCGTGACAGATGCGGGCGCTGCGCGTTTCGTAATCCCACGCGCATGGCCCTCGAACCCCTCAAAGACGGCATCCGCTCCAATGTGCGGATCGATTTCTACGGCAACGTCCACAAGCGCTTGCGCGGGACCGATGCCGACAAGCGCTACGCCATGGAGGTCGCCGTGCTCAAGGTGCTCGAAGAGCGCGGCTGCCCGTACGTGCCCCGGCTCCTCGAGGAACACCCAGAGGAGCTCTACTTCGTTTCCACCAATTGTGGCAAACTCGCCACCCAGATCTCCAAGGAAAAGTCCGACAAGCTCTTCGCCAAACTCGAGCGCGAATACGGCATCCGCCACCTCGACGCGGAACCTCGCAACATCACCTATAACGATAAACTCGGCTGCTTCTGCATCATCGACTTCGAGCTCGCGGAAATCCTGCCGATGCCCAATCCTTAAACCCATCGTTAAAACCCCTTCCGTGACCGAAGCCGCGATCCTTCACTGGGCAGCCCTCACCCACAGCGGCTCTCGCAAACCGCGCAATGACGACTCGCTCATCGCCTTCGCATCCGGCCCCCGAGGTGCCGAGCCTCTGCCAGAACACGGCAGTCATGCGCTAACCGGCCACGATCTCGTGTTCGCCGTTTCCGACGGCATGGGCGGCGGAAATGCCGGCCACGTCGCCTCGTCCATCATTCTCCAACAGATGGCCGCAATCATCCCGGAGACATTCAAGGCCGCCGCCTCGGGACTCTTCCCGGACAGCCTGAGCCACCTCGGCGACGCCCTCCGCGGCATCCACGAGACCATCAATGCCACAGCCAACGGATCCGTCGAGAAATCCGGCATGGCCGCCACCCTCGCCCTCGCCTGGTTCACCCCGGAAAATCTCTATCTCGCCAATGTCGGCGACTCCCGCATCTATCGCTCCCGCGGCGGCGTGCTCAAACAGCTCAGCCGCGACCACACTTCCGCTTGGGGCCAGTGGAAACGTGGGGAAATCAGCGAGGTCCAATACCGCTCCCACCCCCGCCGTGCCGCGCTTTACGAAGTCGTCGGCGGCGGCCACACCACCGTCAATCCTCATTTCGCCGCGATCTCCTACGCCCCCGGCGACTGCTTCCTCGTTTGTTCGGACGGCCTGATCGACGGTCTTTGGGAGCGCCATATTTCCGATGCGTTAGCCACCTGCGAGCACTACCCCGCCCGCACCGCCCTCACACTTCTCAAACGCGCTATCGACAACTCCGGAATCGACGATACAAGCCTCATCGTCATCGCGGTCGACGCCCCTCCACCGGACGAAAGTCGCGATTGACGACAAATAACACGGCTTGGCACACGCAATGCTTGCATTGTGCGCGTCAGCCATCCTTGGCGGGTGCGGGCTTGCCCATATCCCCAAGAATTCCTGAAACCAACTACCGTTAATCACTGAAAATCACCATCATTATGGCCAAATACAAATTGGAATACATCTGGCTCGACGGCTACACCCCCGTGCCAAACCTCCGGAGCAAAACCCAAGTCAAAGAATTCGCCAGTTTTCCAACCCTCGAGCAGCTTCCGATGTGGGGCTTCGACGGCAGTTCCACCCAGCAGGCCGAGGGCCGCAGCTCCGACTGCATGCTCAAGCCAGTGGCAGTGTTCCCCGACAGCACCCGCAAGAATGGTGCCTTGGTAATGTGCGAAGTGATGATGCCCGACGGCACCACCCCGCACCCTTCTAACGGACGCGCCACTATTCTTGACGATCCAACCGCTTGGTTCGGTTTCGAACAGGAGTATTTCCTCTATCAAGACGGTCGCCCGCTCGGTTTCCCAGCGGACGGCTTCCCTGCCCCACAAGGCCCTTACTACTGTGGTGCCGGCTTCAAGGCAGTCGGTGACATCGCCCGCCAGATCGTCGAGGAGCACCTCGACCTCTGCCTGGACGCCGGCATCAACCACGAAGGCATCAATGCCGAGGTTGCCAAAGGCCAGTGGGAGTTCCAAATCTTCGGCAAAGGCTCCAAGCGTTGCGCCGATGAGATCTGGGTCGCCCGTTACATCCTCAACCGCCTTTGCGAAAAATACGGCATCGACGTGGAATACCACTGCAAGCCGATCAAGGGCGACTGGAACGGTTCCGGCATGCACGCCAACTTCTCCACCGAGTACCTGCGCGAAAAGGGCGGCAAGCCCTACTTCGAAGCCCTCATGGCAGCCTTTGGCGAACATTGCGAAGAGCACATCGCCGTCTACGGCCCGGACAACCACCTCCGCCTCACCGGCCTTCACGAGACCCAGTCGATCGACAAGTTCTCCTACGGCGTTGCAGACCGCGGCGCATCGGTCCGCGTTCCGCACAGCTTCGTCAAGGACAACGCTTACCGCGGCTACCTCGAAGACCGCCGTCCGAATTCCCAAGGCGATCCCTATCAAATCGCTTCGCGGATTCTCAAGACGATCGCTCTCGTGCCAAAACCTTGAGTTAGCCTCCTGAGATCGTCGCAGGACGATTGATCCAAAAGAGCCGTCTTCCCCACCGGGAAGGCGGCTTTTCTGTCGTTAGCCCCTCACCCGCCATTCCAGCTCTAACGATTTTCCTAGGCACGCAGCGCGGGCGATGCCAGTCTCCAGCATGACCCTGCTCATGAAAGCCTGTGGATTTCTCACTCTCATCGCCCTCCCACTTGCTGCCGTTAGCTGCCGCGACAAAGGCAATGGTGCTCCGCATGAGGCCGCGAGCCCGGGTGTGGACAACGAGTATCAGGAAATGACCGCATTCTACGGCGAGACGCGCCAGTTCTATAACAACCGCAACTTCGCCAAGCTGGAACAGCTGGGAGATGAGCTCCGGTCCAGCAAGGCGAAATTCCCCTCAGGCGAATGGAAGATCCTCCATTTCTACACCTCGCTGGATTGTCGGGACGAGGAGGAGGATGGAATGTGGCAGCTCCACGAGCAAATCTACAAGGACTGGGAGAGCAAGTTCCCGAAGTCGATCACGGCCCGGGTCTCCCACGCGCGGTTCATGGCCGATTATGCCTGGCAAGCGCGCGGCTCCGATTACGCGGGCCAAGTCACCGAGGAGGGATGGCGATTGTTCGGCGAACGACTGGCCACGGCGCACAGCATCCTCGACCAATCAAAGTCGCTGGCTCCCTGCCCGCTGTGGTGGCACACCCGACTAAAAGTGGCCCTCGGCCAGAGCGAGAAACCCGCCGACTTTGAAGCGCTGTTTCAAGAAGCGACGAAATCCGAGCCACAGTTTTTCTACTTCGACCAATCGCGCGCCTACTACCTCCTGCCTCGCTGGCACGGAAAAGTGGGCGACTGGGAAGCCGTCGCCGAAAGTGCAATCGCGCGCGAGGGTGGCCTAGGACTTGAGACTTACGCGCGGGTCGTCAACGAGCAGTCCGGGTTTTATGACGACGTCTTCAAAGAATCAAAAGCCTCGTGGCGAAAGACCAAAAAGGGATTCGACGAAATGCTGATGCGCTACCCGGAGTCCCGGGAAATCCTGAACGTCTATTGCCGCTTGGCCTGTTTGGCTGACGATCGGGAGCGGGCGAAAGAGCTATTCCAAAAGATCGGCCCGGTTCCGGAGGCAAGCTGTTGGCGCAAAAAAGGCAATCAGTTTGAGCGCGCAAAGGCCTGGGCGATGTCTGAAAGATAGTCCCTTGAATGCGAGTAGCCCTGCGTTGAAACGGAAGCCATCATGATCCTCATCGCGACATTCACCGTGCCCGAAGACGCCCACCTGTTCCGGACTTTTCTCGAATCCCGGGGGATCGAAGGCTTTGTGCTCGACGAAAACGTCGTCCAGCTCTTCTGGCACTACAGCAATGCCATCGGGGGCGTCCGTCTGGTGGTCGATGATGCCGACGCGGACGACGCCGTCACCGCCTACCACGAATACATGAGCGCCCTGCGCAGCGGCCCCTATCCCGAGCGTCCGGTTCGCATCTGGCCCGCCGTGATTCTGTTGTCGCTTGTTTTCGGCGCGCCACTCCTGCTCTTCGGCCGCCAAGCGGCCAAATCCAAGTCGCCAGCCGGGTAGCCCGCTCTCCATTGAAATATCCCGCTGCCGGAATCCGTAGTGAACACGGCATGAATCAGTCAGACATTCACTTTCACCTGCTAGGACGGCGCTTGGGATTTCCTTTTGCCCGGACCTCGCTCGCGATTGCCCTGAGCGCGGCCTTGCCTGCGAATTCACAAACTCCCTACCCGACGCGCGCCGCAGAAATGGTGCTCTACCAATCCGCCGCCAGCAAAGTCCTGGAAAAGGTCCGCTCCGAGGCACCCGGTGTCATGGTGGAGATTTCCGTAAAGGTAGGTGATCCGGTGAGAAAAGGTCAGATTCTCGGGCACACCGAACTTGACGCGACCAAGCTCCAGCTCGACCTCGCCCAACGCGCGATGGAATCCAAAGCGAACGTGGAGGCGGCTCAAGGCCAGGCAGAAGCATGGACCGTAACCCGCGAAGAGACCGAAGATGCCGTGCACCGTCGTAAAACGGAAGAATCACGGTTGAGCTGGGCTGTGGCCATGGAAAAGATGTACCGCGCCAATTATGATTCTCAATTAGAGGTCGAGAACGTCCAGCTGGTTCAGTATGAATACTGGAAGCAACAATATGAAAAGCGCTTCTTGAAAGCACCGGTGGACGGCATCATTTCCGAGGTGCTTGTGGACTTAGGAAAGGGAGTGAACTACGCCACCCATGTCTTCACGATTCGCAACGAGAACCTCTATATCATCCCCATACCGGTCTCTGCAGCAGTAGCCGAAGCGGCTTCCGCGGAAGGCACCATTCCAGTGCGCTCCTCAGATGGCAAATCAGTGAGCAAGGCCAAGGTCGACAGCGTGAGCGACGACCCGCGCCAAGTCGGAGGAAAGGTCCTCAAGCTCATGATCGAGGCCTCGGACTTCCCTTCCGCCCTGCGGGCCAAGCTCATGGGCATGAAATTCGACGTGCTGCTACCGGAGCTCGCGGCGAAGCTCGAGTGATTTGCCGACCGTGTTGAGGGCGCGTCGGAAGCGAGCGGGCACCCGGTAGGGAATGACCCCATAGC
This sequence comes from Akkermansiaceae bacterium, assembly GCA_043779985.1. Classification (GTDB taxonomy): domain Bacteria; phylum Verrucomicrobiota; class Verrucomicrobiia; order Verrucomicrobiales; family Akkermansiaceae; genus Luteolibacter. The sequence continues at coordinate 5,270 of JAYWDF010000005.1, forward strand.
CACCCCGTGCGCGCGTGGCAAAGCTCACTCCGAGTCGCCCCCGAGTTCACATCACCTGATGTGATGCTCGCAGCCACCGCACCTAACACTCAATCAAACATGAAACGCCGCGCCCTGCTCCACATTCACGGATCCTATCATCCTTCAAGCCGCCCCGCGGAGTCGTTGCGCCGCAGTCATTCAGCACAAGTGCGCAGCCATGCCGGCTCGGCGATGTTAGGACTGGGTCTCATCGTACTGGCTTGCGCAGCAAACGGACAGGCCGTCTCCCTTGGCGCGGCTGGAAATTTCACCATCGTCAGTTCACAAGGAGTCACCAACTCCGGACCGAGCATCGTCACAGGAAACATCGGCCTCAGCCCCTTGACCACAATCACCGGTTTTTCCTTCTCGACCCCTGCCGGCCCTGGCGTGGTGACGGGAACCGTGCACTACAACGACGCGCTCGCCTTGCGGGCCCAGAACAACGCCCTCACCGCATACAACACCCTCGCCGGCATGGCCTACCTGCCTGCCAATGATTTGACAGGACTGGACTTGGGCGGGATGACACTCACCCCAGGCGTCTATCACTTCGATACTTCCGCCGGTTTGACGGGAAATCTCACGCTCAACACGCTGTCTGACCCCAATGCGGTTTTCATTTTTCAAATCGGCAGCACTCTAACTACCGCCACGGGTGCCTCGCTGGTGGTGAGCGGCGCGGGAGCCGGCACCGATCCTAACATTTTTTGGCAAGTCGGCAGCTCCGCCACCCTCAACAGCAATACCGCGTTGAGCGGGAATATCCTCGCCCTCGCCAGCGTCAGCTTGGGAACCGGAGCCGGCCTCGCAAATGGCCGGGCACTCGCCCTCAACGGCGCCGTGACCCTGCTGAGCAACTCCGTCGCCGCCCCGGCCCGGGTTTCATCCGCTCCGGGTCGCTATTGGAACGGATTTTCTAACAATCTTTGGTCCGCCACCAACTGGTCCACCACGGTGGATGGGCTTGACCAGGTCAACCTCGGCTCAAACATGGATGTGGTATTCTCTGTCAACTCCGCGCCCCAAAATCAAAATACCATTCTCGACACCGACACGACCATTTCCAGCCTAACGGTGAACGATTCCGCAGCAGTGACCATCAACGGGTCCAACACCCTCACGATCTCGACAAGTGGTCTTGTCACGGGGATCAACATCAATAGCGGCGCGGGACTGACTACGATTGGCAGCAAGGTGTCATTGGGCTACTTGGCACAAATCGTCGAAGTGAACAACGTGGGCGGCTTGCTCGTCAGCGGCGTGATCAGCGGCAGCAATGGCCTTACCAAAGCGGGTACGGGAGTCCTGACTTTGACCGGCACGGAAATCTACACCGGTACCACAGTGGTATCAGGCGGGACCTTGCAGATCGGCGACGGAGTTACGGCGGGAACGTCCATCGCATCTTCTAACTCCCTGCTCGTCACCAGCTCGATCGCCGGGGATTCCATCCTCGCCATCAATCTCATGGATGGAGAGACCTTCACGAACTCCGTGACGAACAACGGACAGATCCAGTGGATCGCGCAAGGAACGAACTACCAAGCGTCCACCAGCGTCTTCAGCGGGACGGGCAGCATGCGGATCACAGCCCCAGGGACGACTGTGCTGCTGGGAAGCAACGGCTTCAGCGGTGGCACCACCATTGACACCACCGGAGATGTGCTCGTGGGCAGTGGCAGTGCGAATATTTCGTCTGCCTTCGGCTCGGGAGTCCTCACCCTGAACCATGGCACCGTGGATACATACAACTCGCAATTGCTCCGAATCGACGTCGGAGGCTATGTTCAGACCGGCGGCGAGATCGACATGCACCTGCAGGGCACCGCAGCGGGCACTTACACCCAATACAACGTCGCGGGAACGGCCAGCCTCAGTGCCAGCGAAGTCACTACGGCGCGTTCGGATTTCGCCGCCGCCATTCCCGGTGGCGGCACGGTGTTTGTATATGATCGGAGTGGCAACTATGTGCCGCAAGCCGGTGATACCCAGAACATCATTCACACGACGGGTGGCTTGGACGGCCAGTTTGCCTCGAGCTCACCTTACTCGGAGTTCTACAATTCCCAATTCGACCAGAATTTCTACTATCATCAAGGCGACACGCTGCTTTACCCTACCGTCATTTACGATCCGGGAAATGCCTACATCTCGTGGGTGCAGGACTCGTTCGCGTTGCTTCCCGACCTGACACCCAATCAAGATTCGGTTGCTGTCGGGCTCGACGGCTACGTCGATCAGAATCCCGAAGATCCCGCTGGTTTGATTACCTACCTCGACGGCCAAGACCCAAATAACCTTCCCCGAATCTATGACCTGATCGCACCCGACGAGCTAACCGCGATTTTCCAAATGGGATTCTCTGCGGCTCAAATCCAGAACTCAAATATCGAGCGCCATCTGGAACAAGTTCGCGGAGGCTCCTTCACCACGACTCCCCGCCAATACACGCCCAGTTCCAAGGACAGCAAAGGCGGCATCGTCGAGCAATCGGCGATGGCCCAGGAAACAAACCGTTGGAGCGTCTTTCTTGAAGGAACGGACGGCTCCGCAAGCGTCGACAGCACCGCCAACGCCCATGGCTACGACTTCGATACCCAAGGCGTCACACTCGGCGCGGATCTGCGCGTCAACGACCACCTCGCGGTCGGCATCCTGGGCTCGTATGCAAATTCCGAAGCCAGCCTCTTCAACGGCGGCCACATCGACGCCGACAACTACAAGGGCGCATTCTATGCCACCTTGTTCAAGGACGGCTTCTATCTGGATGCACTCCTTGGTGCTGGATATAACACCTATGACACCTCGCGCTCTTCCGTGTTAGGTTACGCGAAGGGCAGCCCGGACGGCTGGGAACTCGACACGCTTC
>JAYWDF010000006.1:0-2813 GCA_043779985.1 Akkermansiaceae bacterium
GGTCGCTGGACTGGCGACGATCACCCCGGCCGCGGGCGATGTCGGCCCGCTTGGAGCAATGGTCATCGGCGGCATCGCGGCTGCGGTCTGCTATTTCGCTGTCAGTCTGATTCGGGAGAAATGGCGGATCGACGATTCGCTCGACGTCTTCGCCGTGCACGGCGTGGGCGGGATTTTAGGCACGCTGCTGCTGGCATTTTTCGGCCAGAAATCACTCGGCGGACTTGGAAATGTCAAATCGATGGGCACGCAACTCGGCATCCAGGCGACGGGCTTGGGCGTGACCATCGTGTGGTCGGCGGTGGCCACGGTGGCGATCGCCTTTCTGGTCAAGGCGGTGCTCGGCCTGCGGGTGAGCGAGGAGCAGGAATACGAAGGCATGGACCGCTCGGAACACGGCGAAAACGCCTACCCGATGGAGCCATGATCCGGCGGGGGACGACTAGCGCTTCTCGATGGCGACGAGCGTGATGTCGTCCATTTGCGGGCCGTCTCCGGTGAAGCGCTTGAGCTCGTTCTGCATCTCGATGAGGACGGCTTCAGCGCCCAAGGGGGCTGCCGCTCGGAATGCCTCGGACATCCGCTCCATGCCGAATTCCTCGTCCTGCGCATCGACAGCCTCTTTCACGCCGTCGGTGTAAAACAACACGCAGTCCCCGGATTTGAGTTCGATTTCCTGGTCCCGGGTGACTCGCTCGAAGACCGCCCCGCTGTCGATTCCAAGCGCAAGTCCCGGCGAGCGAAGCAGCTCGACCTTGCCGGTGTCGCGGCGGAAAAACAATGCGGGCTCGTGCCCCGCGCGGGACAGAGTGAGCTTGCCCGTGGCTGCATCCAGGATGCTGTAGGTCATGCTGATGAACATATCCTCCCGGATGTCAGGGAACAGCTGCCGGTTCACGGCGGCCATCGCTTTGGACGGTGACATCTCCCCGGAGGCCACGGAGCGGAGGGCGCTGCGGCACATCGCCATCAGCAAGCCGGCGGGCACGCCCTTGCCGGAAACGTCGGCGATCACGATTCCGAATTTCTGATCTCCCAGATCGACATAATCGTAATAGTCGCCGCTGATAATCCGGGCGGGAAGGTTCGTTCCGCTGATCCGGAAGCCGCTAACAACGGGGTCATGCTGCGGCAGCAGGATGCGCTGCACCTCGCGGGCATTTTTCAGCTCGCCCTCGATCGCGCGCTTCTCATGCGCCTCGCGGTGGATCCGCGCATTGCCGATAGCGAAGGACGACTGCTCGGCCGCCGAGCGAAAAACCGCGAAGTCGTTAGCGGTGAAATGGCCGTCCTCGTGACGACGGGCGACGACCAGGACGCCCAGGTCTTTGTGCGCGTGGCGCAGCGGCGAAAGGAGGACCGAGACGTCGTCGGTATAGCGGGTGAAGGCATCACGAAACGACGGGTGGTTTTTCACATCCCTCACATGGATCGGCTCGCCCACGCTCAGGCAATACCCGAGAATTCCCTCGTCCGCGGCGACACGGGACAAGCGCAGGTGACTTTCCAAAGCCCGCGGATCGCGCTCGGCCTTTTTGCGGATTTCCACCGGGATCCCGATGAGCGGCGGGCACTCCTCGGAGATGTAGGATGGATTGAGAAAATCGTTGTCACTGTTAGCGAAGTAGATCGCACCGCCTCGCGCGGTGACCACCTTGTCGATGCCGTCCACGATGATGCGGGAGAGCAGGGATGGTGATGGCTCGTTCTCGATCGCCTGACCCAAGTCATGCAGGAAGGTAAACATCCGCTGCTCCTCGCCCTCCAGATCATTGAATTTTTTCCGGATCGTGCGGGATTTTCGCCGCTGGTTCCGGAGTGCCAGTAACAATACCGCGATAATCAGGGCGCTAATGGCGATCGAAATTGCGGTGGAGTCGGGCATCCTTACGAGATTCCTACTTCTCTTTGGGCTTCCCGGCGAGCTTCTCTTTTGCCTCGAGCTCGGCCCCTAACAAGGAAACCACGGTCGAAAACGTCTTTTGGTTTTTCTCGTTGGTGTCCGCCAAGATCTGATGAGCTTCGAGGACATGCTTCGTTTGCTGGAGCGGACCCTGCGCGCCGGGCGGAAGCGGGGGATCTAATTGGGTGCGGATCGCGTCGATCGATTCGAGCCAGGCCGCATCCACCGGGTCGATGTCCATCAGGAAATCCAAGCCCAAGTCTTCAAGCGAGCGGCGGTTGCGCGTTCCCGCATTGGCGATTTGGAGCACGCCGCTGCCGCCGGCGGTGACGCGGGTCGCGATACCGGCGAGAGTGCCCATAAACGTCGAGTCCATCCCAGTGCAGGCGTCTAAATCCACGACCAGGCATTTTTCTCCCGCGCCGATGCGCTCCACGCTGAATGCCTTCAACGCAGGGCTGTTCATGAAAGAACCCTTCCCTTCACAGCGGATCCAGCTGAATCCATCAAAGATTCCGACTAAAATTGGGCAGTCCGTAGTCACAAAGAAAATGACCGTTGATTGAACGGTTTGGGAGGGGGGAGTGTAAAATCAGACGGGCCGCTGGTCAATCATCCATCTTGGAAATCACCACTTCATTGCCAGAGATAGGATTGACGTGTCGCAAGGACCCGTTTGCCGCGAAGCAGTGTAGCTTTCCATGTCAGTACTTTGCCATTTTTAAAATAATTGTCACCGATGACAGCGAATTCTGCGATCCCTTGTGAATCAGACGCCGGGAAGGTCCGGGTCATTTGCTTGACCAAGCTGGCACTCGCGCCTTGCTGGTATTGGAAAACCAAGGCCACTTCGCCTTGCCCAGCTCCTCTCGGGTCGTTCCACAGCAGAGTGTAGTATTGTCCAAGCCGG
>JAYWDF010000007.1:0-8152 GCA_043779985.1 Akkermansiaceae bacterium
AACCAGAAGTCCGTGGAGCGGCTCAGTTTTGAAACCGCTGACCTCGGCGGCGTCATAGCGGTAGGTGAAATGATTGAATGGAGCGATCAATGCCGTGCGAACGGGATCGGCGAGTGCAGCGAAGGGGACACTGATGGCGAGGAGGTCATTGTGGGAAGGAGTTACGGCTCCGATGGCCAGCGCGAGGTTTTCCGCGATCATTTCATTCATGGCATAGCCGGGGTTGAGTGGTGCCCATCCTCCCGCGGCGGCGGTTTCCTTGAGCAGCGGGTTGCGTAGCAAGGCTTTGTTGTTTTTCCACCAATCTTTGGTTTTGAAGTCGGCGGGCGGGGTCTCGGGGAAGAGCAGGGCGAGGCAAACTTCGTTCCACTGGAGATCGGTGGTGGTTCCGTCGAGCTGGGTGACCTGGGCTTTCGCCGCTGGCAGCTTCATCCCGTGATCCGCCGCATAAGTACTGAGCAGCGGGCCGATCTGGCGGATGTTTTGCATGGATTCACTGGCTTTCGCCCGTGTCATCATCCGCGGGCCCATCGTGAAGGCGAGCGCGGCGAGTGCGGCGATGATGACTACCACCACCAATAGTTCGACCAGGGTAAATCCGCTGCGGCCCCGCCGGGAAGTATTTATCATGGGGGCTAGATAGAGGAGGTGGACCCCGCCAGGTCGAGCGCAAAAGCCCGGTGAGGCGCGATTAGTTACTCCATTCGGGTTATGCTCTCGGCGAGGCTGTGCCTCTGGCTTGGCGAAACCCGTGACTTTCTCAGAGATCTTGGAAATTGACCAACCTGCGCGTGCTTGCGAACATATGCAGTCGTGCTAGCCAAAATTCTTTTGTGGTCGATTTCTCTCGTGCTCGCGGCGGCTGCACGGCCGTGGAGCGAGGACGTCATCTATTTCGCGATGACTGACCGCTTTTGCGACGGGGACACGGGAAATTCCGTTCCGCCGGGGAGTGATGCGACGCTCTACGATGCCACCCAAAAGGACATTGCCCGCTACCAAGGTGGAGACCTTCGCGGGGTGGAGAATGCGCTGCAAGCGGACTATTTCAATGACCTGGGCGTGACGGCGCTGTGGCTCACCCCGGTGGTGCGGAATGTCTGGCGGTCCGGCTACGATCTCGGCGGTTGGAAGAGCGGCTATCACGGCTACTGGGCGCAGGATTGGCTGGATATCGATCCGCACCTCACCAGTCGGAAGTCCTTGGCCGGCGAGGACTATCCCGACAATGCCGAGGGCCGGATGGAACACTACCGGGACTTTGTGAAACTGGCGCACTCCAAGGGGATCAAGGTGATCCAGGACGTGGTCATGAATCACGCAGGCCCGGTATTTTATTACGATGACAATGGCGACGGTGTCTTCAATGTGGAGAAAAAGGAAGAGTGGGTGCAGCCTTTCATGAAGGACGGTTTCCATGCGAATGCGAAATGGGCGCATATTCCGAGGTGGAATGTCGAGCGCACGCAGCCTGATGGGCCGCGCGAGTTGCTAGGTGTGAAAATCCCGACCAAAGGCACACTCTCACAGCTGGATAGCTATGGCCGCAAGGGCTACTCACCGGAGAGTCTGGGCAAGTCGGATGGCGAGGAAGTCACCTGCGATTTCTTTTCCCTGCGGGATTTCTGGACAGCGCCGGATGGGGGCCACTTCGACGCCCTGGTGGATGAATTCGTGGAGATCTATCAATTCTACCTGAGCACCGTGGGAGTGGACGGCTTGCGGATAGATACGGTGAAGCACGTGCATCCCCAGTTCTGGGACGCATTCACCCAGCGGCTCAGAAAGCGCCTGGGACCCGCTGCGGCGGAGAAGATCCTTTTTGGTGAGATTTATGACGGGAATCCGGTCCGGCTTGGGCAATACACGTGGCGCTCGGATTGGCCGGCAAGCACCGCGCCCGCGCTGGATTCGGTGCTCGATTTCAATTTCTGCTTCAATGCCCGCGAGTACCTCCGGCATCCGGGAACCGAATTCGGGTCGTCCGCGGACTTGGAGAAATCTTTGGCAACCCGCACCGCAACCGGGCGCGACAAGCGGCCGCTTTACAATCCGAATCCCGGGCCGGACGGCTTGAACTCCCAACAGAAAATGATCACTTTCATCGAGAATCATGACGGCCTCAACCGCTTCCGGGTCGCCGGAATTACCGAGCAGCGCAATCGGTTAGCGCAGGCACTGTTGCTGACCTTGCCAGGAATCCCCTGCCTCTATTACGGCACTGAATTTTCGCTCCTCGATCCGGATGGAAAAATCGGCGAAGACAGTGAGACCGGACGCCTGATGTTTTTCAAACACCAGGGAGGACCGACGCTCCAAGAGGTGAAATCCTCGTTGTCGTTTACCGAGATTGCCAAAATCGCCGCCTTGCGCGCGCGGCTGCCGGTGTTGCGTACCGGAAAAGTCATTCCGTTATGGGTGGATGGCGGAGCAAGCACCGATGACGACGGAGTTTTCGCCTTTGCGCGGGCTTCTGAGGATGGGGAGTCCTTCGTGGTGGTGGTGGTGAACGCGTCCGATTCCCCACGCATGACTTCGGACGGGTCCAATCAGATCCAACTCCCCGCGACGTTGAAAACCGCGGGCAAGGTGTTACGCCCCGTGGTGGTAAGTGGTGGCGGGCTGCCGTTTGAACGCCGGGATTTTGTGGCGGATGGGCCGCTGCGCTTGCCGGTCCCGGCATCGGGCATCGTCGTATACGAGGGCCTCCGCGCGGACTAGACCCGGCACCCCGTGAGGCACGGCAAAGCACTGCTTGCGGGCTGTTGCAGTGAGTGCTTTAGTCAGCATCATGTTATCGGGACATTTGGATTTTCCGCGCCAAGGCCTTTTGCCGCTCATGCTCGCGGGGCTCGTTGGCTGTTCGGGTGTTTCCTCTCAAAATCAGCGCCCGCAGGCTGCCGACACGCTAACCGGTGCGGTCAACATCGCGAAAGGCACGTTCCGCGCCACCGCGCTGGCGGCTGTCCATCAGCCAGTGACCACGGCCCGGCTCGGGCTGGTGACCCTTTGGCAGCGCCCGCGGGAAATCATCATGGCGAACTTGCCGTCCGGTCTCCGATCCCAGGGGGGCATCGCCCAGGCGCCGGGCACGCCCGAATTTGAGCAGCTGCTCGATCACAAACGGTTTCCCCGGTCCGAGGCAGGCTCGCTGCGCTGGTTAGTCGACGGCAAAGGCTTTTTCTCCCAGCTCGACCGGGAAATCGCCGCAGCCCGAGAATCGATCGATCTTCAGATATTCATTTATGACAATGACGACATCGGCGTGCGCTATGCGGATCGATTGAAAGCGCGGGCGGAGAGCGTGTCGGTGCGGGTGCTTTTCGACGACCTTGGCAGCACCTTCGCCTACTCTGCAGCGCCGCAGACGCCCGGGCCGCAGGGATTCACCCCGCCGGCGGACATGGCCGCGTATCTGCGGGATCATTCCAAAGTCCGCGTGCGCCGGATCACCAATCCCTGGTTGGTAGCGGATCATACCAAGCTCATCGTTTTCGACCGCCGCCGCGCGATTCTCGGCGGGATGAATATCGGCCGCGAATACTATTCCGAGTGGCATGACTTGATGGTGAGTGTCGACGGCCCGGTGGTGGGGAGTCTCTCGCGGGAGTTTCGCCGGGCGTGGAGAAAGGCAGGGCCGTTGGGCGATTTCGGACTGTTCCGGCAACCCGCGATTTTCCGCCGGGGCGAGGCGGGAGGTGCGGGCTACCCGATGCGGGTTCTCCGGACTGACCCTGCCGAGGGGCGCTATGATATCCTGGATTCGACGCTGTTAGCGATTCGTGGAGCGCGCAAGCGGGTCTGGATCGAGAACCCGTATTTCGCCCATGACGCGGTCGTGCTTGCGTGCGAGGCCGCCGCGCGGCGGGGAGTGGATGTGCGGGTGATTCTTCCTGCCAGTGGCGACTCAGCGATCATGGACGCCGGAAACTCGGCCACCGCCAAGACCTTGATGCAGGCGGGGGCCAAGCTGTTCCGCTACCCGAAGATGACCCACATGAAAGTCATGATCTGTGATGATTGGGCGTCGGTGGGCTCTGCAAATCTTGACACGCTGAGCATGCGCATCAACCGCGAGCTGAACTTGGTCTTCTTCGATCCTGCCGCGGTCCGTTCGCTGGAAAATGCCGTCTTTCGTGCGGACTTCAAGGTGTCCCGCAGGATCGGGCTTTCGGAAACGGGCTCCACCACCTCCGGCCTTGCCGAAGCGGTCGCCGCCCAATTGTAGGCAAAAAAAGTGCTGCCAGGGAATCCGCAGCAAGTCCGGACAAACTACCGTTGCTCCGATCAAGGCCTGGCGGGGTTCGCTTGCCGAACCTCCACGGCCCCTGACAGCCCGGAGAGACAAAACCAGCCAGCCGGATTCCGCAATCCCTTTTATCCACCGCGCCGACATTCCAATCCGCGTTCAGCGTTGGTTGAGCAGAATGATGAGGAAAACGAGGACCAGCACCGCGAGCACCGCGAAAGTGATCTTCACCCAACTGAGCGGATGCTCGCCGGCCATCTTTCCGGTGTAGCCGTTGACCACGATCTGGAATGACTTCGAACCGTAGGTGTAAGTGACGAGCCAGACCGGCACGAGGATGTGTTTGAAGGTGCGGCCTTGGTAATCCGAATCCACCTGCAGGTTCCGCTGGGTATCACCGGGCACCTCGCGGGAACAGAGTTGATAGATCGTGGCGTCCATCTGCTCCTTGCTGATCTGCGAGGCTTGCCGGAGATCGATCTGATAGCGTTCCACGGTCCAGCCACGGACGTAGGCGGGCTCGTAGGGCTTGAGGTCTGCGGTGGTGGGGAAGGGCTCCACCTTGCGCAGCAAGGCGGTATGCACACCGACGGTCCCCGGCACCGCGTCGTCGTCGAAAAAGTGCGCCAGTTGCCCGGCACTGTCTTCCCATCGGGTTCTTCTGACTTGTCTGCTCGCTGTCCTGCCGGTGGAATCGCGGTAGGTTTCGGTCTCGTAGTAATAGTAGCCGGACTCGGCGGTCCAGCGGGCATCGACGTGGGCGTCGAAGGTCCAGTAGGGCAGATAGATCCCCCGCAGGGTGTCCGTGAGTGCGGAACGCTTTAGCTTGTTAGGTGCCCACCAGCGGCTGCCATACCATGCACGCAGCCGGTCACGTACCTCGGTGGCCGGGATCACCGCGGGCAGGAGGCTTTCCGGAGTGATGACGTCCTTGAGGTCGTCCATCGGCACGATCGAGGGCGAGCCGCAGAAATCGCAGCGCTGGGCGGCGCGGTCCGGATCGAAAATGCTGATCGCCTGGCAGCTTTCGCATTTTACGGATTTTTTCTCCGTCCGGAGGCCCCGCGCATCGTTCGGGACCGAGACCAGCGCCGCCTCCAAGTCATGCTCGATGATCGTCGCGCCTAACAATTTTTCTCCGTCGGTCCAAGGCAGGACGGTTCCGCAATACGGGCAGGCCAGCGCTTTCTTCGCCGCATCCCACTCGGCATCCCCGCCGCATTCCGGGCAGGGATGTTTTCGCAACGCGCTGACTTCGGCCATGGCTTCGGTTACTCCGCGAGAAAGGCGTCAATGGCGGTCCGCGAAATTCGATAGGCGGTGCCAATTTTCTTACCCTTCAGGTCTCCGGCATCCACCGAGGCGATGACATCCGCCTCGGTGACGCCGAGAATCTGGGCTGCTTGCGCCGGGCTGAGGAGTTCCGGAATCGCCGCGCCTGCCGGCGCGGCGGCGCCGGGCAGCGGTGGCGGCTGGGCCTGCATGGACTTCATCATTTCCTGCGCCATGCCGAAGCCCATCGCCATTTGTCCGGCGGCGGCGGCGGGAGATCCGCCACCGTCGCCGCCCTTGGTCATGGACTCGGCCATTTGGAACTTCACGTAGTCGTTGAGATTGCCGATGGCACCCATGCTCGAGCGCTTGTCGATGGCGGCCTCCACTTCGGGCGGCACCGAGACGTTCTCCACAATGAAGCTGGTGATCTCGATGCCATACTTCGTCGTCACTTGCGGGTTGATCAGCGGCAGCAAGGCATCGCCGAGCTCCGAATAGCGTGCTGCGACATCAAGTGCCGGCACGCCGCAGGAGGCGAGGGCGTCACTGAAAACGCTGACAATCCGCGAGCGCATGGTGTCGGCGAATTCGTCGAGGCGGAAATGTTGATCGGTGCCGGCGACTTCCTTGAGGAAAACCGGGGCATTGACGATTTTGAAATCAAACGAGCCGAAGGCGCGCAAGCGCACGATGCCGAAGTCGGCGTCGCGCATCATCACCGGATTTGCGGTGCCCCACTTGTTACCGGTGAAGAGGCGGGTGGTGATGTAGTAAACGTCCGCTTTGAAAGGGGACTCGAAGCCGTATTTCCAGCCCTTGAGCTTGTTGAGCACGGGGATGTTATCGGTGACTAACGAGTGCTTGCCCGGACCAAAGGCGTCGCCGAACTGCCCGAGATAGACGAATTGCGCGAGTTGGCTTTCGCGAACGATCAGCTGCGCGCCGTTCTTGATGGTCTTGTCTTCATCGGGGAAGCGCCACACGAGGGTATCCCGCGAGTCGTCGTTGAATTCGATGATTTCCAGCAGTTCGCCTTTGATGAATCCGAGAATGTCCATGGTATTGAATAGGGAGAGTTGGTGATGAAATACCCTGAATGACGGGGTCGTGAAAGTAGAAACGTCGTCCACTATTCCAAGCCGCGGTCGGCGACGTCTTCTTCATCCCAGCCGAGGTAGTGGCCGAGTTCGTGAAGGAAGGTGGTGCCGACTTCGTCGCGGTAGTCGTGCTCTTCCGTGCCGACCCATTCCCAGAGATTCGTCAGGAACAGCCGGATGCGGGGGAGCTCGTCGGGGCCGGGCTCATCCGCGGCGGAAGGGCCTTCGAAGAGCCCGAGTTCGTCGCCATCGAGTTGATCGTCGTAGGCACCTTGGCCGGGTTTTTCCTCGAGGGAAATGGCCACCTTTTTCGCCGCTTCTTGAATATCCGCCGGCAGGACCTTCAGCAGCGATTTCAATTCCTCGTCCGCCCACAGGCTCAATGTTTCAAAATCCATGGCGATGGATTACCCGTTTCGCACGGCGGGCACAAGGAACTTGCGAAATTCCCGGCGGGTTCACCCTTGCGCGGGCGGGCTGCCGGGTCACTGTCCGGACAAGTCATGACCCTTTATACGCTCGCCCAGGAACAACGCTTGCCGCTTACGCTTGACGCGGCGTGGGAGTTTTTCTCATCGCCCAGAAATCTCGATGAAATCACGCCGGGTGATCTGGGGTTTAAAATCGTTAGCCTGCCGGGTGAGACGATGTATGAGGGGCAGATCATCACCTATCAGGTGAAGATTCTCCCGGGCGTCTGGGTGCCGTGGGTCACGGAAATCAAGGCGGTGGACGAGGGGAAATCCTTCGTCGATGAGCAGCGCTTCGGGCCCTACAAATTCTGGCACCATCGGCACACCTTCGACGAAATCCCCGGAGGTGTTTTGATGCGCGATCTGGTGCACTACGGTCTCGGCTTCGGGCCAGTCGGTGCGCTTGCGAATGCCGTATTCGTTCGCGCGAAGCTGGAAAGGATCTTCAAGTTCCGCAAGGAAACGCTGGCGAAGCGTTTCGGTGCCATTTAGCGCAAGTCGATCAATCCAGTGAGAAAAGCTCGGCAGGTGCCGGGGCCTTTTCCTTGATCGGAGCGGCGGCGGCGAGGACGGGAGCTTCTTCGATTTCAGCCGTTTCCACTTCTGCGCCAGCGGTTTCCTCTGCGGGAGCGGCAGACTCTTCTGCAAAGGCGATGGGTTCTTCGAGGACTGCCGGGGTGACCGCTGGCTCGTCGACGGGCGCAGCGGCCTCCTTTTGCTTGTTCATTTCGACCAAGCGGAGCACTTCGGCTTTGGCGGCCGCGATGCGGCCGGAATCCACGACCGGGCCGATTTTCTTGGAAGCGACCGGACGGGAAGAATCGCTCAAGCCGGCCAACTGGGCTTCGGCCTTTTCGCGAGCTTCGATGGCGGCGCTTTCGCGCTTTCTCACTTCTCCGGCGAAACGGCTGGAAACGGCGACGGACTCGCGGAGGCGCTCGATTTCAGCATGCAGCTCGGCACTGTCGTCCGGGCGGTTCTGGAGGATGGCGAGTTGTTCGCGGGCATTGGAAAGCTCGTTTTCAAGAGCGAAGCTGCGGTCTTTCTGCGCCTTGTCC
>JAYWDF010000008.1:0-8141 GCA_043779985.1 Akkermansiaceae bacterium
AGGGCAAGCACACCTGTTGCGATGTCTATCGTCACTTCCTCGCCTCATGGGCCAGGCGCCTGACCTGGAAGGAAACCGCCGCCTGCTTCCATACCCAATGAGACACCGTCTGCCGTTCGGTGAAATGGGTTGTGGATTTCGGCCTGAAACACCGCGATATCGAGGACATTGCCGCCAGCGGCGTCGATGAGGTCACCTACAGCAAAGGGCACAAATACATGACCCTAGTCTACCAGATCGACAGCGGGCGCAAACGCCTTCTCGGCGTCATCACGGATCGCGACACCCGATCCCCCGCCAGCTTCTTCGAGTGCTTCGGAGCGGAGCGTTGCACCCGGATCAAGGTCGTCTGTTCCGACATGTGGAAACCCTATCTGAATGTGAGCGCCGCCATGCTGCCCGCGGCGCTCAATGTGCTCGACCGCTTCCACATCGCCAAGAAACTTGGTGAGGCCTTCGATGAAGTCAGGCGGCAGGAAGCCAAACAAATCGCCGCGGAAGGCTACGAACCCGTTCTCAAGAACTCCCGTTATTGTTTCCTCAAGCGCAGGTCCAATCTCACTATCAGGCAGGCCATCAAACTGCGCGACCGGCTCAAATACGATTTAAAATTCATGCGCGCCCTGGCGCTCAAGGAATCCTTCGACGCGTTCTGGCAATACGAAAGTCCGTGCTGGGCGGGTTGGTTTCTCAAAAAATGGTGCACTCGTGCCATGCGCAATCACGAGGCCTTGCTGATGAACTATTTCAAGGCCGGGAAACTCTACAACAGCGGCATCGTCGAGGGCCTCAACCTGAGGATCAACCTGTGCATGAGAAAAGCCTACGGCTACCGCAGCTTCGATTTACTGCAAATATCTCTCTATCATACGCTGGGGGATCTTCCCGAGCCTAAGTTCACCCACAGATTTTGCTGAAGAGCCTGTTTATTGAAGCTTACCCCTCCTTCCCAAGCTTCGCGCTTGCGGCAAGGGCGGCGGTTGATTTCACTGCGGCCATGACACGTCCCGACGGCCGCCAGAATGACCAGCTTCGCCCGATTTCCTTTGTCCCCCACGTCGCACCCTACGCGACTGGCTCGGTGCTGGTCTCCTTCGGGGACACCCGGGTGATTTGCTCCGCGAGCATCGAGGAAGATGTGCCACGCTGGATGCGTGCGCAACGCGTGGAAGGCGGCTGGCTGACGGCGGAATACTCGATGCTGCCCTACTCGACTCTGGAACGGAAATCGCGCGATATTTCCCGGGGCAAACTCGACGGACGGTCCTCGGAGATCCAGCGACTGATTGGCCGCGCGCTGCGGGCCTGCGTGGATTTGAAAAAGGTGGGCCAGCGCACGATCTGGATCGACTGCGACGTGTTGCAGGCTGACGGCGGCACCCGCACGGCGTCGATCACCGGCGGCTGCGTGGCCATGGCAATCGCGCTTAACAAGCTGATGGCCGAGGGCAAGCTCAAGACCTTCCCGCTTAAGAAACTCGTCGCTGCTGTCTCAGCCGGGGTCTATCAGGGAGTGCCGGTTCTGGATTTGAACTACCCTGAAGACAAGGCGGCATCCGTCGATTTCAATGTGGTCATGACCGAGACGCTGGAGTTCGTGGAAATCCAAGGAAGCGGCGAGGAAGCGGTGTTCTCGTCTGATGAAATGGCGGCGATGCTGGAGCTTTCGCGCAAGGGGGTTTCGGAGATCATCTCGCTGCAAAAGGCGGCGATCATGAGCGCCGACCGTGCGGGGCCGCTGGACCTCGCGTCGCTCACCGCGGCCTTCGGCAAGCGCTGAACCGGTTTTTTAAGCGACACGAGCATTTCCCTTGGCGAAATCGGGCAGCGGGACTAGAAAACCCGCGCCATGACCCGTTCTTCCATCGAATTCGCCGCGAAGGTTTATATCGTCGCCTTGATTTGTGTCTTTATTTACACGGTGTTCAAGGTGCTTGCGCAGATCGGCTGGGTGTAAAGGGTGACGCCCTCGGGCGTTTACCATGCGACCGCAACATCGGCGATCCGGCCGCTTTTGTCGTCGTATTTTAGAAGCCCGTGTTCGAGGGCGTATTCGTGAACGCATTTGGTGACTTTCACATCGAAGGCGCAGTATTCAGCGATTTTCCGCAGCGGGGCAAATTCACCGGATTTTTTGTGTTCCTGCCACCAGCGAAGGGCGTCGAGCCCGTCCGCAGTTTTGCCAGTGCCGAGTGAGGCGGAAGCGACAGAGTCGAGTTTGAGGCGGAAACCGACGATTTTTTCAAGCTCGAGCATCATATCGAGATTGATCGTTTGTTCGGCAAGTGTGTGGAAAACGTAGGGCTGGAGAACTGGGTAGTCGAACTGCATGTGATTCCAGCCGACGACGAGATCCGCCCGCACGAGTTCTTCGCCGAGCTTTTCCATTTCACTCTCCGGGTAGATCTCGTAGGTGCCACGAGCGGTGCTGTAGGTGACGCCGACGGACACTTGCATCTTGTCCTTATGCGCGAATCCCCCGACGTCGCCGAAGCTGCGCTGCGTTTCCAAATCGAAATAGACGATGTTTTTTCCGGCCACGCGTTTTTGTAGCGGGCGGAAGGGTCACCCGGCAAGTGTGATGGCGAATTTGGTCGCACGATGGGAAAAGAAGCGCGCGAACCGGGGTCCGCGCGCTCTGAAGATTCTTAGGATCAGCACCGTGATTTCCTCCGCCGCGGTCCTCACATCAATTGGGCGCCGGCTTCGGCCAATTCGGAGCGCTCACCGCGGTTAAGGGCGACGTGGGCGACGAAAGGTTGACCTTTCAGGCGGTTCCGGGTGTAGACGAGGCCATTGCTGCGGCTGTCGACGTAGGGGTTGTCGATCTGCGCGGGATCACCAACGAGGACGAGCTTGGAGTCTCGGGACATCCGGGTGACGATGGTTTTCGCTTCCTGCGGCGTAAGTTGTTGGGCCTCGTCGAGGATGAAAAAGCGGTTGGGGATCGAGCGGCCGCGGATGTAGCAGAGTGCTTCGATTTCCAAGATGCCTTGCTCCATTAGGAGTTCATATGGCTTCTTCACCGCAGCGGGAGCGGCACCACCCGACTTAGGCTGTTGTTTGCGGCGTGGGCCGAGCGGCGTGGTGGGGCGCATGAGGAGATCGAGCGCGTCATGGATCGGTTGGAGCCAAGGGCGCATTTTCTCATCGAGCGATCCGGGCAGGAAGCCGAGTTGGTCGCCCATCGCGACGACCGGACGGCTAACAGTGATGCCGTTGTATTTGCGGTTGAACATTTCATGCAGCCCCGCGGCGACGGCGACCAAGGTCTTGCCGGTGCCGGCGTGGCCATAACAGGTCACGAGGGAAATGTCCGGATTGAGCAATGCGTCGATGAGGCAGCGTTGGCCGAGGTTGAGCGGTTTGAGCGATTGGCCATCGGGAATTTTCAAGACCTCGGGGATATTGAGGCGTACGAAGCGCCCGTCCGGGGCGAGGCGGGCTGGGATGGTTTGTTTTTCACCCGCACCTAGCAGCACGTATTCATTGATGGCTACGCCTTGGATCCGATCTTCGGAAATGGGTAGCTCGCCAGAGCTTGCAAAACGGTGGAGTTCGCTCGGGTCAACTTCAACACGGCGGACCTCGTAGTTCGAAACTTCACGGGCGTCGACCTTGTCATTGAGGTAGTCCTGGCAGTCGATGCCGACAGCGCGGGCCTTGAGCTGCATGTTGATGTCCTTGGTGACGAGGACGACGGGTGCCGTGTTGTGCTGCATGAGCAGCAGACAGGCTGCGAGGATCCGATGATCGACGCGTTCCCGATCCGGGAACACCCGGTGGAAGCGGGTGAGCAACTCGGAGTTCTTCGGGCAGCTTGCGGGATCGTAAATGACGAGTCGCACGGTGCCGCCACCCTCCGTGGCGACGCCTTGGGTGACTTTGTCCGCACAGGAAAACATCTCTGTCAGCCGGCGATGGACCCGGCGGGCATTCGCACCGCGCTCGGTTTGCTCGGACTTGAACTTGTCGAGTTCGGAAAGCACATCCACGAGGATGCAGAGATGGTTTTCCTTGAATCGCTCGAGGGCCGCGGGGTCGTGCAGCAGGACATTGGTGTCGAGCACATAGTTTTTCGCGAGCTGCGAGGGGGCCGTAAGGCCTAAATCAGCAGCCTGTGGGGAGTCGCTGCCCGCTCGCTTCTTTCGGGTGGCGCCTCCGGATTCTGGAATTTCTTCAAACAATGCGGACTGACCTTCCTCGGTGCGATGAATCATCGGTATGGGTGGGGATGCTGGGGGTTTTGACGGGTGATAAGGTGCGTAATGCCTGCCCGCCCCGAGCATACGCAGTGCCAAATCGTGACAACGAATCTTTAATCCAATTAATCAAGATACGCTTACTATCCTCATCTGTGGCGGGATGACAACCCTCAAATTTGAATTTCCGTGGAATGAAATAGCTCTTACGTTTGGGCCGTAAATTCAAATGTCAGGCAGCTCAAATTACACCCGTTTCGCCGTTGTCACGAAGGATCTTTCTGTCCACGGTTGATTTTTTTCACCCCCGTCACCATGAAGCGCGAGCCGAATCCCATCAAGAAGGCGGAGCCTCCGGCAACGCGCCCGGACACGGTTATGGCGACTCCGCGCCAGGATCGGGAACGTGAAGACGGGATCAGAAACGACAAGGCCGCGCAATGGCAGTCATTGGTGATAGGAGCATTCGCCATCGCTGCGATTTTTGTCTATCTGGAGTTCTCGAGGCCGGCGGTAAAAGCGTCAGTCACCGCACTTCACAGGGCGACCGAGAAGACTGTTATTCAAGCGCAGCCGACTGATACCCCAAAGGCGGAAGTGCAGGCTATTCCGGAAATCGCCAAGGCGGAGTCCGAACCCCCGCCAATGGTTCCGACTGAGTCATTGAAGCCCCGGGAAACCACCGCTCCAAACGTGAGCGAGGCCGAACTGCTAGGCGGGGAGGGCATTCTTACTCTCACCGGTCTGGATTCACAGCGGGAGGTGGCTATTCAGCGCGATAGGGAGCTTTTCAAACGGGCAATCGATGGCAAGGCCTGGAATGCTTACCGGGGACTTCTCGCGAAATCCATCGATGTCGGGCTGGCAAAACTGGGGAAAGGACAGGGACTGAATCGATTCGACGCGGTTTGGAAGGAGCCGGCACTCTATCAGGCATTCCTGCGCTGGCATCTGCTCGGGCGCTTGTCAGAAGCGAAAATCTCCGCCCAAGTGACTGACAGCTATTCGGGTGAAATGCTGACTTGGCTCTGCAATCACAGCGGGGCGATGGAAGAGTTCCTGCTGACGATCAAGCCGGAGGACGACGGCGGGAAGGTGTTGAAATTCCTCATCGACGCCTGGCCTAACACCTCAGGAAGAATGGAAAAATATTTCTCGCTGGCATTGGCGTGTGCGGTGGTCTTCGACCGGGAAGTGGTGATCCCCAATCCCGTTGCGGGAGCGTCTGCCGGACTGACAACCGTGGAACCCTTGAAGCGCTATCTGTGGTTCATGGAGAGGAACGAAAAAGGGAAGTTGGCGGCACCCGTGCACCATAGTAAGGCCCGCGATCTTGTCTGGGTCGTTTGTGCGCCGGTTGCCACATCTGAGTTAGAGTGGTCGCTCGACAAGATGCATTTAAGCCGCAATCACTGGGGCAATGCTTATGGCATGATCGAGTATCTGATGGAGCGGGCGGTGAAAGGGATCAATCCCTACAAGGAATACTCGTTCGCGGAGATCCTCAAGGAAGGTGGTATTTGTGGCGACCAATCCTATTTCTGCGCCAACACCGCGCGGGCCCAAGGGATTCCCGCGATGATCTTCGGTGGAGAAACCGACCTCGGTGGCCACGCTTGGGTCGGCTTGAAAAACCAGGCCGATGAATGGACCACCAGCGTCGGGCGAATTGGCGGGGTATCCAAGGGGCAGACGGAAAATCCGCAGACGGGAGCATCAATTACCGAGCAGGAGGTCCAACTCTGGGGGGATCGCGCCCACCAGAGTTCGTTGACGACTCTGGCGGTGATGCGTCACCTCTTGCTGGCCGACTACTTTGCGGCGACGGGCGTTAGCGATCAACAGGCTGAGACTGTTCGACTGGCGAACCATCTCGGACCCTCCTTCACCGAAACCTGGTTGGCCTGGTATGCCGTCTTGCAGAAAGAAATGAAAATCACGGGTGATCCCGCCGAGCCAAGTAATTTGGAGGAGTGGAAATCGTTCGCCAAATCGATGCGGCAAGAATTCAAGGATAACCCGCGGATGGCGCTGCTGGCCGCAACCGCGGAAAGTGAATACATATTTCCCTACGGCGACAAAGGCGACGCCTCCAGGATGTTAGGTCGTGAGCGGCGGCGGATCGAGCGGAATTCCGGCGAGCAAAAGGACCTCATCGCCGAGTCACTCAAGCGCGAAGCCGAGTTGATTCACAAGCGGGGCGAGCCGACCGCGATGAAGGACATCAGCCACCTCTATGACAGCGCCTTACGGAAATATGGCGGCAGCATCACTGGATTCAAGATGATGGCTGCGGACTATTTTGGCTATCTCAAGGATGATCCGGAGCTGGCGCACAAGGCCGCCCGGGACATCGAGCTGGCCTTCATGCGCGTCGTCGATACCGGGGCTGCCGACTGGTTCCGCGCAAATACGGAAGCGTCGATTTACCAAATGATTTGCGAATACTACCGGGCCGCTGGCGACGAGGAGCGCGCATTGATGCTGGAAAAGCGCTACAAAATCCTTCTCAAGCGTGCCGAGCGGGGTGCGCTGTGATTACCCGGTTATCTTCTTGAGATAAATAGCGGTGAGTTCTCCCTTCCGAAGCTTGCCCAGCTCGGTGCGGGGAAGTGTCTCCATCACGACAGGGAGTTGCAATCTCCGGAAGCCCGGGGCACAATTCTGATAGAGTGAACATGCCGCCTCGACGGCAGAAGGATTCACAGTTGCTTCGAAGATCGGAATCAAGGCATGGCCAGCCCTTGCATCGGGAATCGCGATGACGGCGAATGTTCCGGGCGCAAGTGCTCCTCGGGACAGGGAAATCAATTCCCGCTCGACGGCCTCGGGATTGACGAGTTCTCCCAGAATTTTGACCAGCGTATCGGCCCGGCCTAGGGGGGTGATTCCGCCGTTTTCGAGAAGCGCTTGGTCGGACGTGGTGTGCCACTCCGTGCCACGCGCAGTGAAAACTCCGTGCGAGACATAGCCGGAAAACAATGCCGGGCCGGAAATACAAAGGAGACCCTCAGGAGACACCCGCGCCTGCCAGATAGGCAGCAGTGGAAGCGGCACGGATTGATAGGGGGCCTGCAGTTTATCGAGCCCCTGCGTGGCGATCTGCGTGGCAGCTTCGGTCATTCCATAGCTTGCCAGCACCGGCCAGCCTAGATCCCGGGCCGCTTGTCCGGTTTCCGGATTCAGATGGCCACCGCCGACAACCACGGCTGTTAGTGTGCCGGGAGCGGCGAGGCAGCCTTTCACCAGGTCATGCACTTGCGTCGGGACCAGCGAGGTGTGTGTGACCTTGTTTCGCGTCAACCACTCACAAAATGCTGCCGGTTCCCAGCGCGGGTCGAACTGCCGTAGGCGGCAGCCCGCCTCGTAGGCCCGCGCGGCCACGCCGAATCCTCCGACATGATTCAGCGGCAAAACCAGGCCCCAAGAGGACTCCGGCGTTACGCACAAATGGCGGTTTACTGCCGCGGCCGAGGCGAGAATGGCGCCCTTCGACAGCGCGACCCACTTCGGCTCGCCGGAGCTTCCTGACGTTTCAAAAAGCACGTGACCCGCCAACTCGGGGACCTCCGCAAGCGGCGGCGTGAGGTCGTTCCAGAACCCTGAACTGGTTAGTAGAGGCGCGTCCATGGCTGGGCAGCGAGCAAGTCATCGAAGCCGAGGCCGAGGCCGTCCGGCACTTTGAATTCCGGCGACCAGGGGCCCAGGGCTTCGGTGAATTCGTTAGACTCAAAAAGATGATGCGTTTGCAAGCCGCACATTCCGACCAAGCCGGGGAATTGGACCTCGAGCCGCGCCGCTTCCCACGCTGCGAACGCCTGCCCGACCGGGTGGTCCATGTAGCTGGTGAGGACGACGCGCTGGTTGTGGCTGATCGCCGCCTCGCCTAGCAGGAATGGTTCGTCGACCGCAGGCTTGATCACCATCACCTGCGCGGCG
>JAYWDF010000009.1:0-8138 GCA_043779985.1 Akkermansiaceae bacterium
CGAGGCGGGCGCGGGCGTGGGCAAGAGCTTCAGGATCGCGGTCCACGCCGAGCACGCGGGCTCCGGCTTTGAGAAAAATCTCGCTGTGGCCGCCACCGCCGAGGGTGCCGTCGATGATGAATCGGTCCGGTCCCGCCGCCATCCACTCGCCAATCTCCGCCGGGAAGACCGGAAGGTGATAGTCGCCGGCGGCCACGGGTTCTGAAAAATCGACGGGAGCCTGCGCTGACAACCAGCCAGGAGCAGCGCAGGCATCCGTTTGATCGACCAAACCTTGTGCTGTCCCGAGCGCATCGTTTGGTCCTGTGAGAAAATTTTGCGATGGTCGCGCAGACAACACCCCTGAAGCCGCGCGAACCATCGTTTCAAATAGCGAGTGGAGCAACATCCCGAAAGACTCCAAACGCCCAGCCATGAAAATCACCAGACGCCGCGCCGACAACCAGCCAGGAGCGGTGCGGACGTCCGTTTGAGCGACCAAGCGGGATGCTGTCCCGAGCTTACCGATTGGTCTTGAGAAGAAAATTTGCGATGGCCGCACTGACAACCAGCCAGGAGCAGTGCGGACCATCGTTTCAAAAAGCGCGAGAAGCTCTGTCCCGAGAGACTTCGTGCGCCCAGCCATGAAAATCAGCGGATGCCGCGCCGACAACCAGCCAGGAGCGGTGCGGACATCCGTTTGGATCGACGAGGCGGCGTGCTGTCCCGAGCCAGCCGCTTCATCGGAAAGGAATCCCAACCCTGACACCCGGGCGAATGCAGCCGGAGCCGCAGAGCGGACCGCCTCGAGTGTCAGAATTGGTGGGGTGAACAACATTGCTGCTGTTGGGTGTGTGGTGGGTGAGTGGTGGGAAAATTAAAGAATTCCGAGATCGTCGTCGTCGTCCGGGTTCATTTCGATCTCGAGCGCGCGGGCGTGGTTCGGCTTGCTCCAGACTTCGAAGTGCAGGCCGCGTCCCGCTAGCACCACTTCAGCTTCCGCAGCGATTCCGGCCGCTTCGCTGAGGTCCTTGGGCACGAGCAGCTTGCCTTGGTCATTCACGCTCGCCACGCGGCAGAGCATTGAGAGCTGGCCGAGCTTGGCGGTCTTCTTGGCAGGAGTGAGATCGCTGTTTTTCACGATTTCAACACGTTGGTTAAACGCTTCCTGGCTGAGCACCTTGATCACCGGCATGTCGTGGGTCTTGGAGAACAACAAAAACAAAACCTCACCGGCAGACGGGCGCCACGCAGTCGGGATGGAAACCCGAAACTTCGGGTCCATCTTGTAGGGCGTGTAACCCATGTAGCTTTGTTCGGCGATGCTCACTTGTTGATCTGACTGGCGTGTCAGTGCCGAAAAATACACTCAAATACACTCAGACCACAAGAATAATTTAAGATCTTCTCAATAATTTTTTAAATAACTGTAAATCAACGATTTAGAAACTACACGAGCCGAGAAATTTCAAATTTTCACACGAGGGGACAGGGGGTTCATGAGCAATTTTGATAAAAAATTCCCCGAAAATGGGCCAAATTTGAGTGATTTTCAAATTATTATGGTTCCAGTGTACGCAGGAACCTGCTTTTTGACGAAAGTGTACTTCAGCACCATCCCCACCAGCTCCCCTGCCCGCTTTGAGCCCTCGGAATCACGCTTGTCTTTGATTGCGCAATATTAAAGTGTCTTGGGCAATGCGTCAGCTGAAACATCGATTGGCCGTGTGGCTTTGCTGGAGCGTCCTGATCTCGCTGACGTGCGGACAAGCGCTGCCCGAGCAGGGACAAAAGGTCCCCCAGTTTGGAATTCAGGATGATCACGGCTTTTTCAACCGGGATTCCGGGGCATTCAAACGGATTTCCGACCAGCTCGGGAAACTGGCCCGGGACCATGGCTACAAGATCTATTTGGTGGTCGAGCCGGTGCTGATCGCCTCCTCCCCCGCGGAAATCGCCGCGGACCTGCGGCGCACTTGGCTGCCTGAGAGCAACGGCTTGGTCGTCGTCTTCGAGTCCGACACGCGCCGCTTGGAAATCGGCAGGGATCTCCTCGGCACGCCGGTTGAGACGGAAAATTCCAACCGCGTCCCCTCTCACGAAACATCCGCCATTCTCAGCCACGCGATGGAAGCAGTGGATCCCAAACTCGCTCCGGAAGCCTATGTGGAAGGCCTGATGGCCAAACTCGTGGAAGGATTCGACGCTTACTTCACCCGCCGCACCACTCCCCCGCCGGCGGAAAGATCCGTGAAAATCGGTCTGCTGATCGCAGGCACGCTTGCGCTGCTTGGTCTGGCCGCGATCGGCTTGGGCGGCTTCGTCAAGCATTCCAGCATGGCACCCGTCAGCAGTTTCCGCTTCCCGCTGGTGGACCGGCCCGAGCGGCTTGGCGCGCCCTGCGGCAGCAGCGTCACCGCCCGTCGCTTTGCCCGACAGGAGCAGAAACCGTCTTAAGCACCCTTCGCCGCACGGGCAGGTGATGCGGCAAGATCGCGGAAAACAAGTGCACCAGCGGGTAGGCGCAGAGCGCCAAGAGCACCCCCATCGCCACAAAGCCGACGATGAAGTTGCTCACCGACATCGTGCCCACGCCGGGCAGGCTCATGGTGGCCTTGGCTAAAAATGGAGGCACCGGCAGCGACAGAACATCGATCAGCCACTGCCCGAGCCGGATCTGCGCATACCAAAACGGCACATTGGTGAAGGGATTACTGATGAAACAAGCGGCCATCGCGAAAGGCACGTTGACCTTGGCCCGCATCGCAAGAATCGCCGCGAAAAGCGATTGAGGGATCATCGGCATCATCGAGAAGAACAATCCGATTGCGAGGCCGGACGCGACCGTGTCCCGGCAGGGCACCCACAAACTGCGGTGAAACAAGGGCTTCGAGATCTTTTGCCACCACGGGCGGTGCCGCAACTTCGGGTGGCGAAGGGCCCGGAAGGCACGCCTCACCATTCTGAGGTAGTGGACTTTCATAGCAGCGCTTGGATCACCCGGAGAGCCTCTGCCACGCCCCGCATCGAATCAACCGCAAATGCCTTGCTCCCTGGTTGCGACTTCCCCACTTTACGGGAAATTCAACATGCATCCTTGGCAAGCATTCATCTTAGGCGTGATCGAAGGGATCACCGAGTATCTCCCCATCAGCTCCACCGGCCACCTGATCGTCGCCCAGCGGCTCATGGGCATCGGCTTGGGGACCCCTGAATCCAAAGAAGCGGCGGACGCCTTCGCCGTATGCATCCAGGGCGGCGCCATCCTGGCGGTGTTAGGCCTTTATTCGAAGCGGGTGCTCCAAATGATCCGCGGCGTGCTCGGCATGGATGCGGAGGGGCTGAAACTCGCCATCGCCATCATCGCCGGATTTCTCCCGGCCGCAATCCTCGGCGTCTTGCTGAGCCACTGGATCAAGGCGCACCTCTTCGGCATCTGGCCGGTGATTGGCGCGTGGATCATCGGCGGCATCGCAATCCTCGTCGTCGCCGGCTGGAGGAAAAAAAACCCGGTGCACGGCGGCGGCTTGGAGCTCAAGGACCTCACCTGGCAGCTCGCCGTGATCATCGGCTTGCTCCAATGCGTAGCCATGTGCCCGGGCACCAGCCGCAGTCTGATGACCATCTGCGGCGGCTTGTTAGTCGGCCTTTCGATCCGCGCCGCGGTGGAATATTCCTTCCTGCTAGGCGTGCTCACCCTCACCGCCGCCACCGCCAAGGATGCGGTTAGCAAGGTGAAAGACCTCGATCCGGCTTATAACACGCTCTTCGGCGGCACCAAGCTGATGGTCCACGAATACGGCGTCACCCCCATGCTCATCGGAGTGGTGGCCGCGGCCGTCTTCGCGGCGCTCGCCGTGAAATGGCTCGTTTCCTACCTCCAGAGCCACGGTCTGTCGGTCTTCGGCTGGTACCGGATCGCCCTGGGAATGACCATCGGCGGTCTGGTCCTGTCAGGCGTCCTCACCGCCTAACAAAGTCGGATCATGTCCTTGATGAACTGACCCCAGAGGAAAATCAGTCCGCGTTTGGAGTATTGAAAATGGCCGTCGCCGGTGAGCTGGATGAGGCCGGCTGCTAGATTGTGATCCACCTGCTTGCGCATTTCCTGCTCGATCGAGTCTTCGATTTCCTCGGGATCAGGCATTCTCAAGCGATCCGCGGGGATCTTCACCCGGCTGAGATACTTGTGGTGATCCGCCAGGATCTGGTGGAAGCAACTGCGCTCACACGGCACATGATTCCACTGCACGTTCGGCGGGCACTGGAGTGTGGGCGCGAAGGGGAAATTCGTGGTGCGCCAGATTTTCCCGTCGGCATCATGAGAGGTGATGGAAATGAAGGCGAAGGCCACGTCGCTTTGTTCACACAGGCAAACCGCCGCCACCGCGCGCTCCTCCGGGTGCCAGAACAACCGGAAAAACTGCTGCATCCCGGCCCATTCCCAACCACAGTCCGAAACGTGCTCGAAGCCCGCCTCCTCCATCGCCGCGGCGGCCTCAATCGCATTCGGGAAAAACGACGGATTGGGAACCTCGCGGTGACGCAGACGGTTGTTGAGCGGCAGGCGCATCCGCCGGATCCGGGTGAGCAGCTCGATCCACGGCAGGAAAAACCACAATACCGCCCCCAGCAGGCCGCCAAGCAAGCTCCCGGTGATGAAGTAAAGCAGGCTGAAACTCGCAACGAGGAAGGTCAGCGCGCCGAGCTTACGTAGGCAATTCGCGCGGGCGGAGCGCAGAGCCACCGCGAGCACGACAAGTCCGACGACGGTTAGAGTTTCACGCATGAGAGTTGGTTCAGAAAGGAGCCCGCCGCACGGGCGCTTAGTATGAGTCCCACTGTTCCAGAAACCACGCAAGCGCTCGTTTTGAAAGTCCGGGACAATTCATCGATTTCAGCCCCACGATTGCCCCAAAAGCTCCCTCAACCTCGCCGGTTCCGTGGCTGAGGTCTTGGCGACAAAGCCCCGCGCATGCGCGAAATGAACATCCTCACAATCCTGGATCCGCGTGAAATCCAGACCCGGGTGGTCATTGTGCCGCGACAAGCCGAAGCCCGCTCCCCGCCGGTCCGGATACACCAACCCCGCGATTTCGCCCGCATCGGCCCGCGACTCGATGAACCGCCCCAGCCCTGCCGACGGCTCATCCGGCAGCGGATCGGTGCGCGGCATGAACAACACCTTGAACGGCCCGGTCGGCGTCTCGATTTGCCAAAACTCGCCCACGTCGCCGATGTAGTTCAGCCGCTCGCGCAGGTTTTTCAAATAATCCAGCAAGTCACTGCCGATCCAGCGCATCACCTCCCACAACGCCTCGCCCGGCCGGACTTCAGAAACTCCGGCAAACCGGCGCAACAGCGTGGTATCGATCGGCGAGTTCAACTTGAAGAGCGTTTCCCGCGCCACCCCGAGCCAGCGCGCCGTCTCGATCGGCCCACGCGTGTCGAACCATTCCGCCGGCTCCAGCCAATCACAGAATTTCCGCGCGTCCTCATAGACGCCGAGGTGCTGCAAAACCAGACTCAACGCACAAATCGGCGGATGATCCTTCGGAAACTGATGGTGGTCGAAATTTCCACGCTCCGGCACATGCTCATGGCCCACATCCACCACTGCAGTAGAAACAGCCGCCAAATCCGCCGCCGTCGGCTCGCGGCGGACGATCGGCACCGGGTTTTCTGCCAACAACAGGCAACAGGCGAGGAACTCGTCCTTATGCGAGCCGCCGGGGTGGGTAAGAATTAGAGAAAAGGTCATGCGCTTGGTGAACCCGCACCTTAGGCCTTCAGGACCGCTTGGGAAGCGTTTTGGAAAAGACATTCCCCCCCTCGCCCCCCGGCAATTCTCTAATTTCCGCTGCAAGATCCTCAATCAAGCGTATTTCTCCCGAATCGCGCCTTGCCATCGCCCACAAAACCATCCATAGCCCGCCCCCCTTCTCACGGAGGCCGTACCTTATCCAATTGTTCCCATGTCTCTGAAAATTCGAAATCTCGCCATCATTGCCCACGTTGACCATGGGAAAACCACCCTCGTTGACCAACTCCTGCAAGCAGGCGGCACCTACCGTGACAACCAAGCGACCACCGAGCGCGCCATGGACTCCATGGACCTCGAGCGTGAAAAGGGCATCACCATCAAGGCGAAGAACACTTCTATTCTCTGGAACGGCTACACCATCAACATCGTCGATACCCCGGGCCACGCCGACTTCGGTGCCGAAGTCGAACGCGTCATGAAAATGGTCGATGGCGTGCTCCTCGTCGTCGACGCTTCCGGCGGCCCACAAGCGCAAACGCGTTTCGTGCTGCGAAAGGCGATGCAAGAAGGCCTTAAGCCGATCGTCGTCATCAACAAGATCGACCGCCCGCTCTCCGATGCGATGAAGGTCCACGACCAAGTGCTCGAACTCTTCCTCGACCTCGACGCCGACGAAGACCAGTTCAACGCACCTTTCTGCTACGGCTCCGCCCGTGACGGCTATTTCATGGATCATCCCGATGACGAGCGTAAAGACTGCGTCCCGCTCCTCGAGAAAATCGTCAAATACATCCCCGCCCCCAAGGCCGATCCGGACGCACCGTTCCTCATGCTCGTTTCCAACATCGAGTGGGATGAGTACGTCGGCCGCGTCGCCATCGGCAAGGTCCTCGGCGGTAACGTCAAGAAGGGCGACACCATCTACCTGCTTCGCCAGGACGGAACCAAGACCCAGTCCAAGGTCATGAAGACCTTCACCTACTCCGGTCTCGCCACCACCGACTCCGAAGGTTGCGGCGCAGGCGGCATCGTCGGCATCGCTGCCGGCATCGAAAACGTCGAAATCGGCCAAACCATCGCTGGCAACGGCGATGCCGAGCCACTTCCTTTCGTCGCCATTGACCCGCCAACCGTGTCGATGCAGTTCTCCATCAACGACGGCCCGCTGGCCGGCAAGGAAGGCAAGCACGTCACCACCCGCGCCATCCGCGACCGTCTGATGCGCGAGTTGAAGACTAACATCTCCATTACCGTCGAGGACACCGACACTGCCGGCCTCTTCAACGTCTCCGCCCGCGGAGCCATGCAGATCGCCGTGCTCGTTGAGCAAATGCGCCGTGAAGGATTCGAAGTGCTCGTCTCCCGTCCGGTCGTAATTTTCCGCCGCGACGACGCCGGCAAACTGCTCGAACCATTCGAAACGCTCTACGTCGAAGCTCCGGGCGACTACACCCAAGGCATCCTCAAGATCCTCATGAACCGCAAGGGACTCATGGAACACATGGACACCGAGGCTTCCGGCCGCGTGTTCATCCAAGCCGTTATCCCGACCCGCGGCCTCATCGGTTTCGAAACCGAGCTGGTCAACCTGACCTCCGGCCACGGCATCATGTCCCACTTGTTCAAGGAATACGCACCGCACGCCGGTGAAATCCAGAACCGCACCACCGGCACGCTTGTCTCGATGGATTCCGGCACCGCCACTCCCTACTCGCTGCAAATGCTTGAAGACCGTGGCACGCTCTTCGTCGCTCCCGGCGATGCCGTTTACGGCGGCATGCTGGTTGGTGAAAACCCGCGCGTCGGCGACCTTCCGGTCAACCCCGTGAAAGAAAAGCACCTCGACAACATGCGTTCATCCGGCAAGGACAAGACCTCCAAGCTGACTCCGGCCCTGCGCTTCTCGCTGGAGCGCGCCATCGAATACATCGATGCCGACGAACTCGTCGAAGCCACCCCGCTCAACATCCGCCTGCGCAAGCGCATCCTCGATGCCAGCGTACGCAAGCGCTCGCAGAAGACCGCCTCCGGCAGCGAAGACCGCGCCGGCCGCTAATCCAGTGGCCGCGGCTTCCAACCGCAATGCCCCTCCAAAAAGCCTCTCGTGCAAACGAGAGGCTTTTTTTGCCGTTGCGCCCCGCACAGACTCACGTCCGACGCCACCGAACTGGCAGCGCTAAAAGCGCCTGTACTAGAGCGCCCCACTAGCCAATCTGCCCTGGCCTGATGGCCACCAGTCGTCAATCAACCCAGGCCTTCCACTAATTCATGCGTCCGGAGTAAGCGCCACATCAATCCCCTTCTTCAAATCCCGCATGCTCCACAAAAGGCCCGCAGCAGCCCCGCCAACCCGTACCTTCCGCGCCCCGTCCTTGCGCTTCTTCCCGAACCGCTC
>JAYWDF010000010.1:0-2807 GCA_043779985.1 Akkermansiaceae bacterium
GCTGGGAGGAACCGGCGGTCAAAGTCGCCAAGATCGATATTGCCGCCCACACGATCACGTTCGCCAAGGGAATCGCCCAGGGCATCGGTAACAAATACACGCGCCCCGCCGGTAACGGTAAGGAACCTTGGTGTGCGCTCAACCTGCCGGAGGAAATCGACAAGCCGGGCGAGTGGGCGATCGATTTTGAGTCCCGGACGCTCTATTTGTGGCCACCGGATGGCCCGGGCGAATTGAGCATTTCCCAGCTCGAAAAGCCGATGGTCTCGGTGAACGGTGCGGCGCATTTGCAATTCATCGGTCTGACGCTCGAATGCTCGCTCGGCGATGGCGTGGTGATGCACGAGGCGGAGTCTAATCTAATTGCAGGCTGCACCTTCCGCAATCTCGCCGGAAACGGAGTGATCCTCGATGGCTATCGCAGCGGTGTGCGGAGCTGTGATATGTACGACCTCGGCGCGGGATGCATCCGGATTTCCGGCGGCGATCACAAGCTGCTCACCCGATCGGAAAATTTCGTGGTCAACAATCACCTCCACGATTACGGGAAACGCAAAGCGATGTATTCCGCCGGGGTGGATGTCGGCTTCGGTGGTGCGCCGAGTGCGGCGAATCACAAGACCGCCGTGGGCGTGCGGGTGGCTAACAATGTGATCCACGATGCTCCGCGTGACGCCGTGCTGGTGTCCGGTCAGGACAATCTATTCGAGCTGAATGAAATCTATCGCTGCGGCTTCGCCTCGGCGGATGTCGGTGCCTTTTACTCGTGGCTCGACTGGACGATCCGTGGCGTGGTCATCCGCCACAACTACATTCACGACACGGTGGGCGGAGTGAATCCCGACGATGGCGCGTCAGGAAGTCTCATCGAAGGCAATATCTTCGCCGGTCCTCGCACCGGCGTTTGGATCGCGTCCGGCTCCGATCATATCACGACCAACAATATTTTTGTGAAGTCCGAAGGTCCGGTTTTCGGGATGGATGACCGTGGCGTGAGCCGCGGCTATGCGAAGAATCCCAAGCTGCTGGAGGGCTTGAACGCAATTAACCCGAAGCAGGAACCATGGTCCAAGCGTTACCCGGAGATGACCACTTTGCTTGAAAGCCACCCTGAGCTTCCTTTGCGGACAAAGTTCACCAAAAACCTTATCGTGATCCAGAGCGGTGAGGCTTTGAACTTGAAGATGAAGAAAGAAAATAACGTGAATCCTGCGCTGTTTGAAAGTAGCGGCAATTATATAACTGCCGCCGATCCCGGTTTCATGGATGTGGCTAACGGTAATCTCGCGCTCAAACCGGATTCCGAAGTCTTTAAGAAAATCCCTGGGTTCAAGCCGATCCCGTTCGAGAAGATCGGACTCTTCAAGGATGATTATCGCCGCGAATTGCCTGATGCCAGCGCCACGCGCCGTCCCAAGGGCAATCTGATGTTCAAGAAGGAAGACGAGAAAAACTTTGGCACCTGAATCGATCACCCTACCCGCGAGGGCAACATTCTAGCATGTGGCATTCGGACTGGTATTGCTGGATGCCGCGATCGCAGAGGTGCGACCCGATTTGCTTTTCAGTGACCATGCAGTCCTGCAACAGTCAGCCGAGTTTCTCTCTCCTTTCACCTCCATCCCAAAAACCTATGCCCACAACATCCCACTTCCGTTCCCTCTCCGTAAAATTCGCGGCGCTAACTATACTGATTCTACCCGCCTTTCCAGGAAGGCTTTTAGCCCAGACAAATGCGTCCGAGGATGTCTCGAATCTAGCCGTTCCTTGGCCTCCGCCGCATGACCCGAAAGATTCGCCCTTTGCGAAAATGCCCTGCACTTCTTTTGCCGGCTACAAAAGCAACGACACCCTCGTCAATCCCATCTGGGGAAATATAGAACCCGAGGATTTCGGTCCACGGCCAGTCGCTTTTGACCAAACCGGGGTGCGTCAGTTGAATCAAATCCCAGCTCCTGGCATCCATCCCAGAATTTTTTGCACTCCTGCCGATCATGACGATATCCAGCGCCGATTAAAGGTAACGCGCTGCGGCCAGGAGGCGTGGAAGAATCTACTGTGTTATGTGAACTACATGAAGGGCACTTACGATCCGAAAGCGGACTATGCAAAAGCGCCCGCAGTCCCTAGTTCGCCGGAAGGAAAGCCCCGTGGTATGTTAGGTGACTTGCCGGGACCAAAGACAGCGGATGCCGCCAAGCGTTACCAGTCTCTCATCGCTGGAAACATGAATGAAAAGACAGATGGACTCTGGCATGTGTTCCCTTTGGAAGCCTTTCGATGCTGGATTGAAAACGACGGAGCTTCTGCCAAAACGCTGGCCTCTGCGGTGGCTACCGCATTGAAAATCGACCAAGCTCGGAGAAGCGCCGATACCAGTCGAAAGCCCGGGCCGCTCGAACAGCCCATCGCAGGCATTCACTTGGCCTACACCTATGATTTTCTCTATAACTGGCTAAATGCCGATCAGAAAAAGGCGATCCACGATGAATTGGCCAACGGCACTTGGAATCACGACAACTATGGCACCTTTAACGATGCGAGCCTTACCCGGAGCAACTGGGCGACTTTTTCTTATTGGTTGATAGAGACGCTCGCCATCGAGGGTGAACCCGGCTTCAACGATTTGAAAATTCGCGGCATTTACAAAGGATGGCGCAATCTCATAACCTACGGCTGGTTTCCATCGGGAGCCAACTACGAAGGCGAAGCCAAAAACCAACTCGGTGGCGATGGCATCCTCGCGCTAGCGATTCGGTGCAAAGCCTATGGATTCGATAACCTAGCCGGCCACCCCAACGTGCGCG
>JAYWDF010000011.1:0-2802 GCA_043779985.1 Akkermansiaceae bacterium
AGGGAATCGGTTGTTGCGCTTTCCATCACATACAAGCGAACTTGCAGCCCGAGGGCGCGCCAAAATGGCAAGGCCGCCATCAAATCCTGCGTGCCGGCGCTGGCTCGATCTGCGGTCGCTATCACCCGGATCTCCTCCCACGACAAAGGGTAACGATGCACAATTCCCGATCCCGCAAGTGAGAGCGGAACCTGCCGATCGCTCCGCCCGAGGAGCATTGTCGCCGCAAGTGCTTCGTAGCGCCGCACGGCCACGGGTTCGAGTTTGAGTTGCTCCAGGCGCGCAGCATCCGCGATTTTCGATTGCTCGAATAGTTCGACGGGTGCGCCGGCGGCTTGGCATTTTCGCATCACCGCCGTCACAGCTTCTTCGTCCGCGGCCGCGGCAGTCATTAGCCAGACGACTTGGGATTCGTTAGCGCCGAGTTGCAGCGAGCATCGCCAGGCCATGACCGGATCAAGGACGTTGCCCGTTTGGCAAGAGAGCGGCCCCTGATGGTCCATGGCTGCGGGATTTTCAGCAGCCCGGCCCCGACCGAGGAAGGTGGCTCGGTTGGTCTCCCACGAGAGTTGGGAGCCCCCGGCGATCAGCGTTTGGGCCATCCACGGCCAGTTCTCATTGAGGCCGCGCGGTCTTCTGCGTGCCAGCAGAACCGGCATGTCCGCCGTGACAGAGGTTTGCACAAACAACTTGGAAAACGCGGGATGGCCGGCGTCGCCCAGCGGGTGGTTGAGCGCGATTTCCGCATACGTCGTGAGTTCGACTTCACGGGCAATCGCCGCATGATTGGTGATGGTGATTTTCCGGATTTCCACATCCATCCCGGGTGCGATGCCCACTTCGACAACGTGTGTCAGGTCGGTGGATTCGCTGAGGTAGACCATCGGTCCACATGCCTCTGGGGATGCATCGGAGAAACGAGTGAGGGCCACCCAGTCGTGGTAGAGTCCGCCATGGCCGTCTTTTGTGACGACGCTGCGCAGTCTGCCGTTAGTGAGGATTCGAAAACGCGTGAATGGATTCGTCATAGGTTAGGCGAGGGTAGTGGAGTCGGGTGCGCCAAGGAACAGGGTGGCTGTGATGGGGAGATTTTTCACGATCACCGAAGTTCCCGCGCTATCGATGGATAGAGGCCGACCGTCAGAGCCCATCGCATGGCGGATCCGCTGGCCGCTGGGAAGCGGCGGGGTGACGATGAGTCCGCCGGGCGGCAGCGAGATGCCCGCTCCGATTTCAAAGTGGATGCACAGGGTCTCCGGAACGTTTATTTTGAAATCGAGCCGCCCATAGCGGGTCATCAGGCCGTTGACGGAAAACCCATCTTCGTCAGCGATCCACGACCACGGCAAGCCCGAGGCGAGCACCATTTTCTCCGAGGCCTCGCGTTCGCTGGCGACCATCGACACCAGCGCTAACATATACTCCGCGGCGATCCAGGTGTGCGGCACGTCGCCCAGATGCCCTGGTGAACGTGGATCACGCCACGTGATTTCCGGCCATTGGTTCCACTCCATGGGGCGGCGATCGGCGAGGAAGACATCGAGGAGTTCATGCGCTTCTTCGCGTTTGCCGATCCGGACAAACGCGCCGATGATGCGGATCTCATAAGCGGTGTAGTTAAGCCATGGGATCTCGCCACGGTGTTTCTGCCGGAAGCCATGGAGGTAGGTTTCGAGCATCTGGTGGAGCGGTGCCGCAGGTAGATTTTCGGCGAAGTCCAGTTGCGCGATTGCATTGGCGGTGGCGGTGGGATCAAAGTCCGCCCACTCGACGGACCCGGGAATGTATCCGAGCGCGTGCTTGTCGATCACCTTGTCGATGGATGCTAACACATCTCGGAGAAATGCCGCGGCTTCTGTCCGCCAGCGCGCGGCTTGTTCGGGCTGTCTCATGGCGTCGGCCAATTCCGCCGCAGCCTCAAGGCCGCGGATCCCCCAGAAATCATCCCAGTAGGAATGGACCGGATGCGCGAGATAGCCCTCGTGGCTGGCGGATTCCGGCAGCAGCCCGTAGCAATCGGTGCGTTCCGGATCGGTGAATTCCCGGGTCATGCATTGCGAGCGCAAGCGGCGGAGATACTCCGCGGCCCGGTGAACCGGTTGCCACATCGATTTCAGGAAATCCAGATTGCCCTCGTTACGGTAAACCTCACAGATGCCCCAGATCAATTGACCATGGCTGTCATTTTCTACCAGAGGGTCCACGCCGTCCCGATCGACGACGCAGGGCACATAGCCGTCCTCGCGTTGGAACTGGACGAACCAGATCAGGAAGTCCCGCAGCACGTGCGGGCGGTTCACCTTGGCCATGGCCGCGCCCATGATCACGCAGTCACGCACCCATGAGCGGGTGTAGCGGCGGGGGCCGGGCTGGATTGCCGGGCCATCGCGATTGATGAGAATGTGACTCGCCGCCGTGCGGAAGCAGTCAAAGGCGCTGCGGGCGATCGACGGCACCAGCCACTCGACCGGCGCGAGGATTTCCCGCCAATGGTTGATGGCCATTTCCCTGGCATTTTCGGCTGGATCACCGCTCGGCTTGAAATACGGTATAGAAATCGTGATCTGAAATGGGTC
The DNA here is from genome assembly GCA_043779985.1 of Akkermansiaceae bacterium. Lineage (GTDB taxonomy): Bacteria > Verrucomicrobiota > Verrucomicrobiia > Verrucomicrobiales > Akkermansiaceae > Luteolibacter. Next base: position 2,577 of record JAYWDF010000011.1, read on the forward strand.
GGGCCCGGGCGGAAGAGCCCAAACCATGGCGGCGGAGGCCAAGCCGGAATCATCGTTGAGCGAGGCGCGGGGCGGCGTCTCGCCGCGCGAGAGGAAATCCACCACGCCTCCCTCTTCGAAGGCAGCTGCGCCGCTGGCTTCTGGCGGGCGATTCGCGCGCAAGTGACGTCCATCGACGGTCATGCCGTCCGCTTGGCAGGTGATTTGGTGAATGGGACTTCGGCCG
>JAYWDF010000012.1:0-2794 GCA_043779985.1 Akkermansiaceae bacterium
TTAACCGGGTATTCGATCAAGGGCCTCTGTTCCGCCGCGGATTTCAGCGGGAGAAATCCTTGTCAGTAAATCATGCCCGCTCCCAGACCTGCACAAGCCAGCTCTATCAGTCGCGCGGCTCCGTCCGATTCCGGTTGGAATAGCGGGCGGCCCATCGGAGGTGCCTTGGCATGGTACCTCGGAAATCGCCTTCAAGTAAAAGCAACAACACCAAATCTGATCCGTGTTCATCCGTCACTATCCAAAATTCATTGATTTGTTCGGTCTGTTGAGACCATCACGGAATTGAACGGCCGTCCAAACTTTCTTCTGTGAAATCGTCTGATTGATTCTGGAATGCTAGAGGATTACGGTTGGTTCGGTCGTTGTTTTTTGCTTCCGGGGGCTGCAGACGGTCAGACCTTCGGGGATACTTTGCTCGGTCCAGATGGCGAGGTTGGGTGCGCTCCTCTCGTGGGTGTTGATGCACTCGGTGAGATTGGCTTCGGCAGAGGCGCGGTCCGCGCGTTGAAGTTCCGGCGGTTCTCGGCCGGAAGCCTTCCCCGGATTCCTCGCTCCCGGTGAAATCAGAGCTCGCGGATGGCGCTCATGATCCGCTTGGCGATGCGGTCGTAGTCGTCCTTGCCTTTCGCTGCCTTGAGCTCCTCGTGGGTCAGGCGGATCGGCTTGCCGACGGTGACGGTGATGCGGGCGAAGCGGACTTTCCCGGAGCCGCGGGGGAGGGCTTCGCGGGCACCGGAAATCCTAACCGGTTGAATCACCGCGCCGGATTTTACGGCGATCAGGCCGATGCCGGGGGCGGCTTCTCCAATGGATCCGTCGAGGGTTCTTTCGCCTTCTGGAAAAACGAGTACGCGCTCGCCTTCCTTGAGCTTGCGGATGATCGTTTTCAGGCTGCCCATGTCCGGGCGGTCCTGGTCGACCGGAATGGCATTCCATTTCGGATAGAGCCACTTGCCCATGCCGACAAACAGCGTCTTGCGGGCGAGATAAGTCATCTCGGTTTTGTAGAGATTCCCGATGAGCGGCGGATCGAGAAAGCTCTGGTGATTCGACGCAACGAGCACCGGGCCTTCGGAAACGAGATTTTCCTCGCCGACGATTTTCAGGCCGAAGAGGGTGCGGAAGGCGGCACCGAAGGCCATCCAGCCGAGCCAGTAAATCCAACTCATGGGTGTATGCAGTTTCAAATCAAAGGGGCTTCTAACTCAGGCAGGCCTTGTTGTTTGAGGATTTCAATCGCGGCGTCCACTCCGCTCTCGATGGTGTGATAGGAGGTGTCGAGCACCACGGCACCGTCGGCGATTTTCAACGGTGCGGTGGTCCGCTCGCTATCGGCGGCATCGCGCTTGGCGACGGAATCGACCTCGCCGGCATCGGTGCGGCGCGCGGCGCGGACGTCTTCGTTCGCATCGACGTAGATCTTAAATGGCGTCTCGGGAAAGACCACTGAGCCGATGTCGCGGCCTTCCATGATGATGCTGGTGTGATCGAGATAGTGGCGCTGGAGATCGACCAGGCGGTCGCGGACTTCTGGAATGGCGGAAATGGCGGAAACGTTGGCATTGATCGCCTCGCCGCGGAGTTCGTCACCGGGATCGATGCCGTCGATGGTGCAGGTGGAGGTCATGCCGATTTCCCCGCAATGGATGTCGATACGGTCCATCATGGCGATCACGGCGGCATCGTCCGTGGGGTCGATGTTTTCCTGGAGCGCCTTCCAAGTGACGGCGCGGTACATGGCACCGGAGTTGACCATGACGAGGCCCAGGCGCTTGGCGAGCTCGCGGGCGAGCGTGCTTTTACCGGAGGCGGCAGGACCGTCGATGGCGATGGCAAATCGGGGTGGGTGGCTCACGCGTGGGCAAGGGTAGGCAGGGTGAAGTCAGTGGCGTGCGAGCGCTCGTGACGGATGGCGTCGAGGTGATGGGCGAAGCCGGGGTAGGAGGTGTTCACGCAGTCCGTGTTCTTGATGATGGTTTCTCCTTCTGCGAAAAGTCCGGCGATGGCGAAGGCCATGGCGATGCGATGGTCGCCGCAGCTGTCGATGACGGCGCCGTGGAGTGGTTTGCCGCCGGTGATTTCCATGCCGTCTTCGAATTCCTCGACCTCCGCACCCATGGCGCGCAGGCCGTCGACGACGGTGGTGATGCGGTCGGTTTCCTTGACCCGCAGTTCGCGCGCATTGCGGATGATGGTGCGGCCTTGGGCGAGCGCGGCGGCGACGGCGATCACTGGGATTTCATCGATCAAATTGGGCACTTCTTCGATGAGGATGGTGGTGCCGGTGAGCGGTGCGCCGTGGATTTCGATGTTGCCGATGGGCTCGCCCTTCGAGCTGTGGACGATCTCGGTCATGTGGGCGCCCATGCGGCTGAGAACCTTGAGAATCGCGGTGCGGGTAGGATTCAGGCCGACGTCTTTGATGAGCAGGCGGGAGCCCGGGAGGGCGGCGGCGGCGACGAGCCAGAAGGCGGCGCTGGAGATGTCACCGGGCACGGTGAAATCGCAGGACTCGGGCACTTGGCCGCCGTAGATGGAAATCGCGTTGCCTTCCTGACGCGTGCTGACCTGAAATGACGCCAGCATCCGCTCGGTGTGGTCGCGGGTCTCGGCGGGTTGGATGACCGTGGTTTTTCCTTCGGCGAACAGGCCGGCGAGCAGCACCGCGCTCTTTACCTGGGCGCTGGCGACCGGCATGTCATAGGTGATGGCGTGCAGCTTGGCGGCGTGGATGAGCAGGGGGGCGCAGCCGGGCTTTTCACCGAGGGTCTCGATGTTTGCGCCCATTTGG
>JAYWDF010000013.1:0-2788 GCA_043779985.1 Akkermansiaceae bacterium
GCCGCCGAGATCGGTGACGCCGCCGATGTTGATGCCGGCGTTGGCGATCGCGGTGGGATTGGTGATCGACGAGGCGACCGAACCGGTGACGGTGACGGAGTCGCGGATGCCGTAGGCTTCGAATTTAAACAGGTCGCCATCGGCAAGGGCGCGGGCGGTACCGGTGACGCGGAGCTCACCGCCGTTGAGCGCAAGCGTCTGGACCGAGTTGAAGCCGCTGGTGATCACCGTGCCGTTGGTGACAAGACCGCCGGACTGGATGGTGAGGGCCTGGGTGGAGTAGGCGTGGCTGCCCCAGGTGTCGTTGCTGTCGAGGTCGAGGATGCTGCCGGAGCCGCTGACGGTCGTCGCGCCGGTCCCGAGCGAGCCGCCGCCGCTGACGCGCAGGGTGCCGCCGTTCACGGTGGTGGTGCCAGTGCGGTTCGCCTGTGCGCCGGTGATGGTCAGAATGCCGGCTCCTTCCTTGCGTAGAATGGCGACTTGACCGGCCTGCTCGGTTAAATCGTCGTTGATGGTGACGTTGAAAGTGTTGGTGTCGAAGACGAGGCCGCCGTTCTTGAGTATTAGGTTCGCGTTCGCGGTGCCGCCGACAAGAAAGTCGCCGTTCGCGACATTCGCTCTCAAGGTCGTGCCGTTGAAGAAGATGTTGCTATTTGCGCTGCTTGCGCTTCCGATATCAAAACCGGTGAGGACAGCGGTGCCGCCATCGAAGTTGACGGTATTGGTGCCCACGCCAAAGCGGATCTTGCCGAGGTCGGCCTCGCCATCGGATCCCGTGCGCTTCATATCGAGGGTGCCGGAGGAGATGGTCAGATTGCTGACGGTAGAGCCGTTGTTCGCGCCCATGAGGATGCGCCGTCCGACCTCGACGATGCCGCCGTTGATGATGAGCGTGCCGCTCTTGACGCCGCCGCTGACGTTGATGCTGACCCCGAGATTGATCGAAGCATCGCCGCTTCCGGCTCCGCCAATGGCCAGCTTTCCGGCGCTTACCGTCACCGTTCCCGTAGCGGTGGTATCGTAGCCGGAACCTATCTGCGCCGAGCTAAAGTATCCGTCGCCGCCGAAGGTGAGGGTGCCAGCGCTGCCGCTGAGCGTCAGGCTGCCTACACCGGCGTTGCCAGTGCCGACCAGCAAGCTATTCGCTGTGCCCGCCCCGGTGCTGGTGTAGCTGGTGGCGGTGTTATAGATGACCGTCTGGGTGGAGCTGTTGCCGATGAGGGCACCGTTCGCGTTGCCGTTACCGGGGATGATGTCACCGGCCCAGTTCAGGGCGGTGGCGTAGTCGGTGGTCGAGGCTCCTCCGTCCCAAGCGGTTTGCGCGTGAAGGGCGGCGGAGGTGAATGCCAGAGTGAGGCCGGAGAGTGCGGCAAGAGGAAGCGTGGTGCGATGTGTTGGTTTCATGAGTTTTGGGATTTGGTGTGGAACGGTGGGTCGTGGGATATTCGCAGATGATGGTAAACGAGTGAATGGCTGAGCGAAAATACTAAAGCCGGTTTTGCTGAAAGAGGCTGATCACCTGCGTTTCGTTGAGCGCGGCTTCAAAGATGTAGAGTTCGTCGAGCGCGAGGGGCATGTTTGCGGTCCGCCCGTCGTGGCACCAGTCGCGTGGGAACAAGGTCAGGGGAATAGATCCCTTCACCGACGAGAGGGTCTGAATGGCAAGGGCTTTCGGGCCATCCTCGGCTAGGATGTCAGTGCGGAACGCCGGAGTCATGGCCTCCGGCCGGCCGTCGAGGTAGCAGGCGAGTTCCGGTCTCCCGTCCGTCAGTGATCGGCCGCTGTAAACAACGGCGAAGTGGTGCCACTGTTCGTCCTTGATCGGGGTGGTGCCGACAAGGTGGTAGGCCCCGAACGAGACACCGGTCACAGTGCCGGTCTCGATTCGCCGCAAGTAAGTGAGAAATGCCGGATTCGGGTTGAAAGGACTCAGGGCGTGCGAACCCCAACCGACAATCGGTTGCGTAGCCGGTCCGCCCGGGCTGAGTTTGATCCAGTGGGCGATGGTCCGTGGCGCGGCACCTTCGATGCCGGTCCAGCCGGATCTTGCCTCCGCCAAAGCCCCGGTGGTGGCGAGAGCTTGTCCGAAGCGTCCTTTTACCTTGTGGAACGCCTGCGGGTTTTCCAATCCGGCGAGGCGGCTGGCATCGCTGCCGGCGGCCGTTTGATTATTCCCGGCGGTGGCAAAATGCGGTCCGTCATCGAAGCTCCAGTGGAGGTGGGGGAGCGAATCCGGCAGTGTGGTGAGAAAATGCTCTCGATCCGGAGGAATCTCGCTGAAGTCACCGGCGTCCCCGGCGGTGCGCGCCATGCCGGCGGTGAGGGTCGCGGCGGCCTTGACACCGTGTTGCGTCCCGGCCTCGACCTTGCCGCGGAAGACGTGGACCTCGTCGAGTGAATCCGGCCGGGTGCGCACCCCGAACTCAGTACCGAGATCGGTGACGATCAACCCGGGAGTCAGAACCTTGAACCCTGCTGCCCCGGTGGGGACGTAAAACCACGCGGTGCCATTTTGGAGAAAAAGCCGCTCCTTGCTGTGCAGCGTCAGATCGGCGGGGCCTCTCACGATGGACCGGACGCCGTTGGCAAAGGTGAGCTCGAGCGTGCCTTGGTCGAGTTTCGCGCGGGAACCCGGCATGAGGGTCCCGGGCGGCGGCGCATCTTTCCCCGTCGCGATATGGGAAACTTCGAGAATCGAGCCCGGACTTACGCGCAGGGAGGCCGTGGGGGGCGGGATGCGAAAGAAAATCAGGTGAAGCGGCACGGCGACCAACGCGAGGACGGCGGC
>JAYWDF010000014.1:0-2787 GCA_043779985.1 Akkermansiaceae bacterium
GGCGGCGTCTCCCCGGATGACCAGCCCGCCCGCCGCTGTAACGTGGTGAGTAGGCGCGGCGGCTCGCTCCGGGCGCGGGGATTCATCCGCCCGCTGCCCTATGGCCTCCGGTATATCTAACGACTCCATCACCTCCAGCGGCTCGAAACAATCTGCGTTTCCGTCACGTATCCATGCATCGGGATCGTGAGACACAAAGCACAATCTCCCCGGGTCTTTGCATGACTTGTCGATTGTCAGATTCATCGCGGCGAAATGCTTTTCAGCGGCGAGGAATGACGCCTTGTGAGCGGCAGCATCGGCGGGGATGCGTGCGACGCCCTTCACGCCCTCGCCGGACGGAGTGGTGAACACCGCCACCATTCGCGGGTCGGATTGCAGGGAGTCCCGCATTTCAGCGACCGTCCATCCTATGTTGTCTTTCGCATCCAGGTCGATTTGCATCAGGCCGGAATGAGTAAACCGCCTCTCGGCCACCGCTGCTTTCCGCCGGCCGGTGATCGCGCCGGAGAGTGATACGGCGGGGAGAGTTTTTTTCAGCGCATCGGCCGATGCCTTGTCGCCGCTGGCCAATAACGACCGCACCATTCCCACCGTCTCGGCAAACTCACCGGCGCGGATGCCGGCGATTAAATCGGCCAGCGTGCAGGTGGCGGTGGGGCTCCAGCCTTCCGCGTTTTTATAGTAATCAATCTGCGGTGGTTCATCGGCGGATTCTGCGGGGTGCATTGGAAAGTTTTTGTTTTGAGGATCAAAATTGGAAAGGTCTGGATTGATGGAATGTCACCAAGGAGAGTCATCATATCCTCCTTGAAGTTTTAGGATCGCCGCCTTGCTCACCGCGCCCGATGGCATTTCACCTGCCGCGATTCGCCGGTGAAATTCCTTAGCGTCCGGTGAAATGAACATCCCGGAAAACCAGTCCTTGAGGTGTAGCCCGGACAGCGAGCGCACCCGACTAACGGCGGTGTAGGCTTGACCCGGTTCGCGGGCGGCTCTAATATCGACCAGCGCGGCGTCGAGCGTCAGCCCCTGCGATTTGTGGATTGTGCAGGCCCATGCGAGGCGCAGCGGAAATTGGATAAACGTCCCGGTTCCCGGACCTGCCGTCGGGTCGAATTGCCATGTGTGAGGTTTCACGGCGAGGGTTGCGCCAGAGTCTAACGCAACCGAAATCATTTCCGTGGTCCAATCCTCCACCGTTCCCATATCACCATTTGCGGCGGCGAGTGATTCCGGTTTACCCGGATCGGGCAGGTTTGCCGTGACCATTACGCGAGCGCCAGTTTTCAGGCGCAGCGCGGTCGGCGTGACGAGGTTTTTCTGTAACCATTCGATTTCATCCTGCGGTCCTTCGCCATCAGCTTCAAATAGTGCCTCCGCAGTGTCCAGCGTCCCAAGTTGATAGTAGTTCCATTTATCGACCTGTGCGTTGTGAGTAAACAATCTCAGGAGCGTCGGCTTCGGGAATAATGCCACCCGCTTTTTGAGGATGGCGGCGCTCTCTTTTGATATAGTTCCAGTGCGAAAATCGTTCAGAATTTTCACGAACTCCGGCTCGTCTTGGCGGTGGACAACCCGCAGCGTCACGCTGGCGAAATCTAACGCATCCCATACGGGCGATTGAAAAGCCCAGTCATAACGCCCGGTTTTTGCCACCGGCGGGAGCTGGAGAAAATCCCCAACGGCGATGACTTGGATGCCGCCGAATGGCCGGGGATCATCCTGAACATCCCGGCAAACATGATCCACGAACTCCATGATCCGCCCCGGCAGCATCGACACCTCATCAATAACTAACGCGGTGGTGCCACGGATGCGGGCGCGGGTGCCAGCCCATGCACGCCCACGGCCTTTCATGTATCGCAAATAATCCTCAAATGACTGCCCATTCTGCGGGCCAAGCCCAATGCCTGCCCACCGGTAGATGGTGCTGGCATCGACGTGCTGGCCAAACATCGCTGCCAATTTGTCCCGCAGGTTCAGCGCCGCGACTCCGGTCGTCGCGCAAACTTTCAGCGAGCGGTCGCCAATGCGACGGCGGATCGCCTCCACCGTCACCGAGGATTTCCCAGTGCCAGCGGGGCCGGTGACGAACACGTTTCGACCCTCGTTCATACGGGCGAGCGCGGCCTTTTGATCGGAGTCGAATATCATAACTCTACCTCCATGAGTGCGGAAATTCGGATAGAGCAACCGGGTTGAAAAACTCCCGGCTCTTCCCAGCGCTTGAGGATGAGAAGGTCGCACACCTGGTCATCGTCGAGCCACACCCTGATTTCAGTTAGTGCATCAAGCACCGCTTTTGCTAGATTGTCGGCGTCGGGTTTTTTATCATAAATCAGGCGCGGTGAGCTTGGCTTCAGAGTCGCGGCCATTTTCCCGGTGCCATAGTGGCATTTCGGGCGGGGCATGAAAAAAGTTAGAATGACTTCTAGCGGCTGATAGATGCACTTCCCGGAGTGCTCCTTTGCGGCGGATGCAACCGCGCCCTTCCAGCCCTCAGCCGTGCCGGGGTCATAGACTCCAGCTTTCCCGCCGCGCGAGAACGCCCTCGGTCGGGGCTGCCCTTTTGGCAATCCATTGGCGCGGATTGTCATCAGGTGCTGTTTTCGCAACGTCACCTCCGCGCTCATGGTGCCACCCCCAGCGCGTTTTTATAATTGGCGATTTTAGAGGCGAATTGGATGAGCAATGAGTCAAAAATCTGGCGGTCGCTCGGGCCCGTTCTCCCCGCCTGGAATAACGGCCATGATGTCTCGTCGGCGGAGTCATGACTGGGATCAT
>JAYWDF010000015.1:0-2784 GCA_043779985.1 Akkermansiaceae bacterium
TCCGGGCGAGACGCCCGGACAACGGACTGGAGCGAGACGCTCCAGCCACAAACGATAGAAACGCCCAAGAAAAAGGATTGCGGGGCGTGAAATGCGGGCTAGGGTATTGACCATGTGATTGCGAGAGTGATTGTGGCATTGTCAGTCCTCGAAATCTCGTATTTGCTCAACGCCAGTGAAATTCAATCCCAATTCCGCCATGAAAACCCAATCCTCACGCCGTGCGAGCGGCTTCACCCTCGTCGAGCTCCTTGTCGTCATCGCGATCATCGCCGTGCTTGCCGGAGCAGGCTTCGCCGCAGGAACTGCCGCGATTCAGAAAGCCAAGAAAGTCACCTCCCTCGCCACCTGCGTGGCCCTGGAATCCGCCGTGAACAACTTCTACACCGAGTATGGCAGCATGCCTTCGACCGCGACGGCGGACACAAAGGTGGACACCAAGGCGAACGTCACGGATTTCCTCAACGTGGTGCTCGGCCTCGAAACCGCCTCCACCCCGCTCAATACCCGGGCGATCAAGTTCCTCTCCGCCAGAGAAGGCAAAGGCAACAAGGGCGGGATCATTTACAACACAGCGGGAACCACCGTCAGCGGCTTGTTCGACCCTTGGGGCGGAACTTACAAGGTGATGCTGGACTGCGACTATGATGAAAAGGTCGCTCCCACTCCCAAGGGCGGTGGCTCAACCATCACCCTGAACGGCCGCCGAGCGGCTGCCTGGAGCGATGGCGCGGATGGCGTCACGACCACCGGCAAGACCACCGACGACGTGAAAACCTGGTAAAGCCAGACAACAGATCCCAAACCCAGGGACCCCGTCCAGCCTCGGCTGCGGCGGGGTTTTTTCTTGAGTGCGGCACGCTCTGCCGCGCCCGGACCGCCTCCCCCGACAATCTCACCTCACCACTTCAGTGCCGATGCCGCCGTCGGTGAAAATCTCCAGCAACAGAGCGTGGGGCAGGCGGCCGTCGACGAAGTGGACCTTGCGGACCCCGGCGTTGAGCGCGTCCACCGCGCTGCGGATTTTCGGGATCATGCCGCCGGAAATCGTGCCGTCTGCGATCATCGCATCGGCTTCCTTGCGGGTGACGGATTTGATCAAGGTGCTCGGGTCCTTGGGGTTGGAAAGCAGGCCGGGAACGTCGGAGAGATAGACTAATTTCGCGACGCGGAGCTCTTTCGCGAGGGCTGCGGCGGCGAGGTCGGCATTGATATTGAGCGGCCGGCCGGTGGCGAGCTCAGCGGCGAGCGGAGAAATCACCGGGACGATCCCCGCCTGGTGGGCGGCGTCCATGTGGGCGAGCTGGCAGCCGACCACTTCGCCAACGCGGCCGATGTCGACGCGGATGCCAGCCGCATCGGTGCCTTTGATTTTCTCACCGAGGAAAACGTCGTTTCCGGGGATGCCGACCGCTTTACCGCCGAAGTCGCGGATCATGCGGACGAGGCCGGGATTGATCTCCTCGGACAAGACGCGGGCGACGATGTCGATCGCTTCATCGGTGGTGACGCGGAAGCCGCCGACGAATTTCGCCTCCAGCCCGGCCGCTTCCATGGCGGCGGAGATCGCCTTGCCGCCGCCATGGACGACGATGGGATTGATGCCGGCGACTTCGAGGAAAACGATGTCGCGCATGACCCGGGCGACGAGGTCCGGGTCCTCCATGGCGGAGCCGCCCATTTTGATGATGAAGGTCATCCCGCGAAAGGCTTGCAGGTAGGGCAGGGCCTCGATGAGGACGTTGGCTTTTTCGATGGGGTCCATGGCGGGTGGGATTAGGAGTTCGAGGGTGGTTTCTTGGTGCGCGGGGCCTTGGGGCTGGCGGTCTTGGTGGCAATTTTCGTGGCGTTCTTCGTGGTAGTCTTTTTCGCAGTCTTTTTCGCGGCTTTTTTGGCGGGTGGCTTGGCCTTTTTAACGGGCGCAGGCGGCTCCGGGAGGGGTTCAGCTCCGGCAGCAGGCACGGCGGGAGGCGCGGGTGGACGCAGCCTCCCCGGCCTTTTCGCAATCCGCCCCGCCACGATCCACGCGGCGACGATGGCGGCGAGCGCGGGAATCCCCGGCAGCCAGATGGACGCGCAACCCAGCGCGATCCACTGCGCGGCCAGCGAGGCGGCGGCGAGCAGCGGGGCACCGAGCCGGCGGACCGAATCGGCCGCACCACTGAGCGCGGTGAGCAGAACGACGAGCGCGGACAAGACCCCGATTTCCCAAGCCCGGGACAAGCGCGGGTAGGCATGGGCCTGCGCCATTCCCTCGTCCGATGCGATCGCGGCGACCATGGCCGGAAGGCTGCGGGAAAAGGCGCGGGTCGCCGGGTCGAGCGCGCTGCGGTCGTCGCGCAGGATGACGGGATCCGGCGCTTGTTTCGGGAAAAGGTCGTCGCCGCCATCGATCAAGGCTTCAGCGGAAATTTCGGCATAGCCGGAAATCGCCTTCCGCGGCAGCACCAGTCGGCCGTAGGAATCGATCGGCACGATCGGCCCGGCCGGGCTGAGCTTGAGATACTCGCCGAGCCGCACCTCCACCCCGGAGAGCGGGAGGTTCAGCCGTTGAAGCACCGTCAGCAGCGGGAAAGCCAGCACCGCCCGGTCGTCCCAGCGCGCGAGCAGCGGGGCAAATCCATCACCCGTTTCCAGCTCCAGCACGGAAAATCCCGCCAACGCGGACTCGCCGCCGAGCACCACGCCGGGGATCGGCAGGCGGTTGACCACCGGCAGCGCCGAGGTGTCGCCATGGACGGCGGTAAGTGGAATCGAAGCGCGTCGGAATGCCGACGGCATCGC
>JAYWDF010000016.1:0-2780 GCA_043779985.1 Akkermansiaceae bacterium
CGGTCGTGGCGTGGGCTATGACGGCGTGAATACCTCGGCCGTCACCGGCTCTGGCGGAATCTTCCAAGTGGTGCTTCAAGGCACTCAGGTGTTTGGCGATACCTTTTGGAGTTCGACCCACACTTGGTCGAACATTTTCACCACCGACGGCACAACTCCGGTCACCTCAGATTTGGCCGCGGTCTTCAGCTCCTTCAGCTATGCGAATAGCGGCGGCGCTCTTGCCAACCCTTCCGCCATTGGCTCGTTCACCCTGACAGGGAGCACGCTCTCCTGGTCCGCCGTCCCCGAGCCGTCCTCAGCACTTGCCGGTCTGCTGCTCGCAGCCGGCCTGCTGCGCCGCCGCCGCAGCGCATGATAGTTTTCCGGAGTTAATGGGTTTTTCTCCGGATTGAAGGGCCGGGCAGTTGGCTGGGAGGCTGGCTGCCCGGCTTTTTGCAAGCGGGGACATTTGAAGGAAGCCGCCGGAATCCAGCGACGGCCCGCAGGAGAATAACCGGGGCTTTCCTCACGGCAAGATGGCTAAACCTAGTAAGGAAGATGGGAACCACTGATTGAACTGATTTTAAAGAGGTTGGAGAGAAAGATCTGTTCACCTAAAAGGTGAACAGATCTCCTCCAATTCTTTCAGTCAAAATCAGCGTAATCAGTGGTAAAATTGGCCGGTAACACCTTTGTCATTTTCTTTTTTAGGGTAAAGGTGCCGCCGGTTCATTTCTCTTTCTAGGCTTAGAGGCCCAGGTCTCGCAATGCTCCACCCGCGGGAGTCAAAAAAACAAATTCATCACAGACATTTGGCCTCTTGGACTGCCGACGTAAAATCGCCCGCCGATGCCGCAAATCAGCCCCTCTTTTGGTGATGAATTCCTCGGACACATTCGTTATATGATCTCAGTGCGAGGCTTTCGCTTTCGCCGAAAAATCCAACCCATGAAACTACCCCTTCACCTGCTTGCCGGAGCACTTTTGCTTTCCGCCGCGACCGCATCCGCCAAGCTCCCCCTGATCATCGTGAACGGGCGCAACAATCACGACTGGAAAGCAACGACGGAATCACTACGCGCAACCTTGGATGGCACGGGGCTTTTCGACGTGTCGGTGAGCACCGCGCCGGAGGACAAAGTGCTGCCGTTGCCGCGCCCGAAGGTCGAGGATGCCGCTTATCTCGAAGCGAAACAACGGCACGATGAACTCGTGAAATCGCTCGCGCCGGAGCAGGATGCGGCTTGGGCGAAGTGGCAGCCCGACTTTTCAAAATACGTCGCGGTGGTCCTTGATTACAACGGTCCCACATGGCCCGAGCCGATGCGGAAAGCCTTTGTGGATTACGTGCGCGGCGGTGGCGGCGTGCTGCTCATTCACGGGGCGAACAACTCTTTTCCGGAGTGGGGCGAGTTCAACGAAATGATCGGTCTCGGCTGGCGCAATGCTGGATTCGGCGTAGCACTCACCATCGATCCGGCGACGGGCGGGGCTGTGGAATGCTGTCCTGGTGAGGCCTCCAGCGCCGGCGCGAAACACGCCTTTGTCGTCACAACGCGCCAACCAGGGCACCCGGTGCTGCGTGGTTTTCCTGCCGAATGGCTGCATGCAACGGACGAACTTTACCACCACATGCGCGGCCCGGCCCAGGGCGTGACGATTCTTGCGAGCGCCTATTCCGATCCGCAGCAGCGCGGCTCCGGCCGGCACGAGCCGGTGCTGTGGGAGACGGCATTTGGAAAAGGTCGCGTGCTGACTTGTTCGCTCGGCCATCTCTGGCCTGGCGACAAGGACCGCAGCGCCGTGCAATGTGTCGGCTTCCAGACGCTCGTCGCCCGCGGCGCGGAGTATGTCGCAACCGGCAAGGTGACGCTCGATGTGCCTGCGGATTTCCCAACCAAAGACAAGCCGTTGATCGTAGAGCCAGCGGCGGTGAAATGGTCAGCCGAAAAGCGATGACTCGCTGTAGGTTCCGAAAAAATTGGGCCGTCCAATACCGGAACACCGACCCCGGCCGTCCAGTTCACAAGTTTAAAATGAGACCTACTATTTCCAATTTCCTGACTCTATCCCGCCTGCGCGGCGCTTGGCTTTTGACTCTTGCCTTGTCCAGCTCGGCGATTGCGACCGGTGCCCCGCCGATCGCGGTAGTGTCCGCCGAGGTCGATCCCTTGGTTAAAGCATCGCCTTACGCGGATAAATCGGTCTGGTCATATCATGGTAAGGATCCGATTCCGTGGGCGACCTTCAAGCCGCTCGACTTCGGATCATCCAAGATTGTTTTCAACGGTGAAGGAGTGCGTAACGTGGGCCAGGTGCCCGCTCCGGGAATCCATCCGCGGATCTTTTTTTCACCGGAAGATCTACCCGGTATCCGCAAACGCCTCAAGGAAGACCGCGGCGGGCAGGAGGCATGGAAAAACATCCTGGCATTCTCCCATGCCATCAAACTGACTTATGACGAAAACGCCGACTACGCGAAGCCAGACTGGGCCAATGGCAGTTTTATTTCTACAAAACCGCGTTTGCGGCCGACGCCGTCGAAAGCCTCTACCTGTGGGGTAAATATGGCGCGGTCAACCAGCCCCGGTGAAATGGTCCACCGGATTTCAGTGTCCGGGCTCTGATGAAATCAACATCGCACTTAGAAAAACCCGCCGCACGAAACCCTCCAAGACCGTGCATCAAGCCTTCCACCTGCTGCCATGATGAAAACTTGCGCCCCTCATCACCTGATGAATCAGCCTCACCTAGCGGCCGTTTCCCCATTTTCATGAGATCATCCACACTCATCAGTT
>JAYWDF010000017.1:0-2776 GCA_043779985.1 Akkermansiaceae bacterium
GCGTGTCTGGATTTACAAACAGGCTCCCTGGGGCGACTCCATCCACCGTCTGAAGGAAGTCTGGGGAGGGATTTATTCATAGTTTTCCACACCGATCCCACCACCACCACCGGGACAGACATAAGTTCAGCTCTCCGACGCCGAAAGCACTCACTCATGACAGCCAATTTAACCACCGCCACCTCCGCCCCCCCCCTCCGCCTGCTTCAAGTCTTCGACGCCGAATCGCTGGGCGAAGGCGACATGGCGGCCGGGGCCAATGTGCTAGCCGCCAAATGCATCGCGCTGGCCAATTCGTATCCGCCCGGAGCGTGCTTGGTTTCGGACGACGGCGGTCGCCTGACGGTCGGCATGAGCTTCGCCTCGATCGGAGGACTGACGAACTCCCTCATCGCCGATAAGGTGATCGCTCCGCTCGCATGCCTTCAGAACAATCTTGTCGATCACCTTGCAGCAGATGCGACCCACTCCGACGCCATGCTTGCTGCCATACCGCCGTCTGAGCTTTGCCGGCACCGTCCGCCGGCACCGGCTGAAAATTCCTCTGGTATGGCCGAACTGGATTTGACGCTCAACGGCTTCTCCTCTGAGAGTGACAGCTCAGTATTCAGGTTTCTTCTTGCTCCTTGCCGGAATCAAGGCCCCGGCGAGCTCAAGACGACCCCTGCGGTGTTTCTGGATGCTGGTATTGCTGCTGGATTGGCGAAACAGTTGTCACGGGCGCATTGCCGTTACCCATTTGTCCGAGCGGAGTTGCCGGATGGCCCTGGGACGGAACGATTGGAGAGCATACTGCTGTCTGTTTTGCGGGGCACCAGTATCGCAGATGGCGTGACTGGGCCGGTTCACATCCGGGGGCATGTCGCTGCCTCCTGTACGGCGGCCAAGTTGGCTCGGTCGGTTGGAGATGGCGACGAAAGCCTGTTGGCCAATTTGCTATGGCTTGTCGATGGCAACGGTGGTGAGTTGTCGTCGCAGTCGGAACACGGGAGTTCTTCGGAACCCTACCCGACGCATCTGGACTATTCCGAGGCCTTGGAGATCGCGTGGGCTCGGAGGTTGGACTACCGGCGAACTGATCCGATGACGATCCGCTACGCTTGGCACCCGCGCCAACGGGAGTGGGTGGCACTTCTTCAGAAACTCGAACCAAGGTGCCCGGGTCTAACCCGCGCAGCACGACCGCTATTTGCGACATTGGTCACCGGGCTGCTCTTGCTGTCATCGGGTCGGAAGGGCGAGCAAAAGAGGTGGACTGACATCGATGCTCTTGCGTTGGCCAAGTTTCTGGTAATGCGGATGGTGAATTGTCGCGAACAGCTCACACAGACCGAACGGGATGCCAAGGATCTGGACCTGGCAATCAAGCTGATATTCAAATTGGAGGACGGCCCCTTGAATGCGCGAGAGCTCGTCCGCAAGACGAACCGCCTCCTCTCTGGCGATTGCCGCAGGGTGTTTGAAATTTACGACCGGTTGGGGGTTGCCCGTCGTGTCGAGAACGACAAGTGGGAACTGATGCTCCCGGTAGGGCAAGCTGTGAAAAAAATCCGCGGCCCATACGTCGATGTCTGAACATGGATTCTTCGGGTGTTGGACCTGCTGCCCGCCGACTTGTTGACTGTACCGTCTAAAATGATGGGTGAGGAGGTTGATACAGTAAATAGAGTTCAACGCGGAATACCCCACTGCATTTGCTGCATTCATTGCATCCTGTCGCAGATTGAAGCAAAGGTGTGGCTCCGGCACCGCGAAGCACCGCGAAGCACTGCGGTGGCACTGACAAGCGTGGCGGTGAGGTGATAATGAGGCCACTCCACATCCCTCGGTGAGAGCGCAAACCGTAGCGATCTAGTTTTCGAAGATCACTTCGGATACCGGGATCCCAGTCCCATTAGAATTCAGGTAGTGGTCAGGGAATCCCGGTGCAGACATTCTGCCGACCAGAGTGACCGGTTGGTCGAAGTCCTTATTCCGCCAGATGGCAGTGATGGGCTCGGGGAACATTACGAGCGGGTCAGAGGAGCAATCCACGGATTGCGAAGAATTGGGCACAGCGTCGGAAGGGTCCAACGCCATGATATTGCCAGCATCATCGTGCCAATATGATTGGCCGGGACGGGATTCCGCCCGCATTTCCTGACGGTCCGCGTCGGTGATCGGCGGGATGGCGACGAGAGCGGCGGCCAGTTCGTCAGATATGTTGTAAGGATCCTGACCAGCAGCGTCGTTGGCTTTATCAGGTGGAGGACGTTTGACGGCAAGCAGCGTCGTCGCACGTTGAATCCCCGCGCTGCGCTGGTTGAGCAGTCCTGCCTTGGCCATGACTAGCGCATTTCCCATGATCTGCTTTGCTAACTCGGCCTCACTTTCACGAAGTGCGAAAAGTTCTCTCATGAGGGATGCGTGATCCAGGCCGGCCAGGTGCACAGCGAGGTCGATGTCGCGATAATTGTAGGCTGCGCGGAGAAGCAAATCCGAAATCGGCGTGGTTTCGAAGTAATCTTCGTCGAACTCGACCAGGCGTCCGTCCGGGTAGGCCAAACTTGAGAGATACAGTCGGTCTTGATGGCGGTCGAGCACGTTGAAAAACAGGATCTCGAAAGCCTCGACGGTACGTCTGGGGATGCCGGTCTTCTCTGCGACAAGGTTGAGGTGCGCATCAACCGGGCGGCCCACACCTGTCATGAGCATGGCTTTTAGTTTTCCCGATACACCGGACTGCTGGGAGATTTGGAATGCGGTTTCGACGTCGCTGCGGCGGTAAGCAACTGGA
>JAYWDF010000018.1:0-8063 GCA_043779985.1 Akkermansiaceae bacterium
GGAGCCTTGGCCAAAACCACATGCGAGTCATCTACAAGCGGGCTAGTCACAAGATTCACGCCGCAGCCAACGGGATCTCGACCTCACTCGGCACCCAAAGCTTCGGCCTGAATGCACCGATGCTGCGAACACCGATCCACGAAGGACACGGAGACCCGGCCATCCTGTGCGCCCACTCCCTAAGCCAGACCTCAGCGGTCATCACGACGCTCTTCACTAGCGCTGAATGTCTCATCGAGATGAGCCTTTTTTCTGAACTTGTTAGCAGGATCGAGACGACCTTTGATCGCTTGACCGAACAGAAGCCATGACGATGGGCAGGGGGCACTCAAAACGAGTGTTGCACTGATTGGGGTCGGGCCGATTGAACATTGAACATCGAAGGTGAAGAAGGTTGAACCGCAGAGAACGCAGAGAGCGCAAAGGAGATTTAAAGATTCAACCCTTTGCGATCTCTGCGTTCTTTGCGGTTAAATTTCTAGCAACCCAAGCCAATGAACCGCAGAGAGCACAAAGGAGATTTGGATTTCGAATCTTTGAGTTCTTTGTGATCTTTGCGGTAATTCCAGCAGGATTTCGCTCGGTCGATGGTGAGCAGCCTCTTGACGCAGCTCCGCACCTACTCGGTCGGGGTGAGGGTGGATGGCAGGTCTTGGAATGCTATCCGGATTAGGCCTTCCTCGCGTGTGAAAGGCGTGCTAGCTTCCGGCCATGAATAAGACCGTGATTCAGGCAGAACTGCCGCCCGAGCTGACGGCGCGGGCGGAAACGTATGTGAAGTAGGGCTGGGCAACGGACTTCAATGAACTGCTGGCGGATGCGTTGCGGCGTTTCCTGGAGTCCCACTCATCGCGGGTGACGGAGGCGTTTGTCATGGAAGACGTGCAATGGGGTCTGCATGGGAACGACTGATCACTTTGGAATTTTTTAACCGCAGAGAACGCAGAGAACACAAAGAAGATTAGAATTCATTTCTCTGCGATCTCTACATTCTTTGCGGTTTAAGATCCATCTGCCTAAGTCAAAGTTAACCGCAGAGAACACATAGAGCACAAAGATTTTAGGATTTTCCTCCTTTGCGATCTCTGCGTTCTTTGCGGTTAAACTTCACGCACATCATTATGCACGACATCAAAGAACTATCAGACCGAGTGAGGCAGATCGCTTACGACATCCATGTCTATCACGCCCACGGGCACTTGGAGAAGGTTTACGAGAATACGTTGGCCCACCGATTGGCGAAGGCTGGGTTGTCCGTGGAGCAACAACATCCGATCAGGGTCTATGATGAGGACGGCACCATCATCGGTGACTATTTCGTTGATTTGCTGGTGGAAGGCTGTTTGATCATCGAGTTGAAAACAGCCAAGACGCTGGCTCCCGAGCATGAGGCACAGATTCTCGGATACTTGAAGTCTTCACGGCTGGAGCACGGGTTGCTGATCAACTTCGGCTCCTATAAGTTTGAGATCCGTAAGTTTGCGTGGACGGATGGAAAACCACAAAGAACGCAAGGAACACAAGGTTTCTTCGCCTTTCTACTGTCTGCGGTCTCTGTGTTCTTTGCGGTTAACCACTGATTAGCAAGCCGAGCGAACAAAAGACCGTGCAGGCCTGGATTCTTGCGTATGCGCAGAAGATCGGGTGGAGCCTGGTGACGAAGGGGGAAATCCTCGCGGCATTGAGATCTATTCCCACTCGCTCCACGCTGCACTTGAAACGCAGTTTACTCGAGTCCGTGATTTCGGAAGTGGAGAGCAACTCCTGATTTTCCCATCCGCTATCGGCAGGGCATGTTTAGATGTGGGCAGGCCCCTCGGCTTTACACATCCGGAGCGAGGTGAAGAACAAGGTGGGTTCGTAATGCGTCTTGAATTGCGGGTGGCACGTCCTGAGCATCTTCGCCGATGCCACTGCACCCAGTTCCCATTTCGAATCCCACTCACTCACTTGATGTCCGACAGTCCCCACGAAGTCCACTTGGCGCTGGGAGCACGGGGAACTGGCCCGCGTGGCAACTGTTCGGTTATTCCGAACAGTTCAAACGGAGGGTGGACGAGAAGTGAACTGGCCACGAAGGTGGCAAAATCCTCAAAAGCCGGGGCTTGACTCGTGTGGTAGCTTTCTACCACAGCAACAAAAGACACACCATGTTCAACGAAACCGTCAAATCCCTGCGTCTTGAGAAACGTCTTACCCTGCGCGACTTCTGCGCCCAAGCCGGTCTCGATCCGAGCAACTGGAGCAAGGTCGAACGCGGAGTGAATCCGCCGCCGGGGGACATCGGCCTTCTGGAGCAGTTGGCGGATTTCTTCGGCCTCGCCGGCACGGCGAAGTTGGCCTTCATGGACGAGGCGGCTCTCCAGAGGCGCGAAATCCCCGCCGATGTCGCCGACCATGCGATCCTCCAACGTGCGCTTCCCGCGTTCTTTCGTGCCGCCCGTGGCCACGAACTCACTGAACAGGAATTGGCAAGCCTCGCCGAGGATATCAAGAAACTGCACACCGCAGACAGCGAATAAGCCAAGCCCGCCATGGAACACGTTTGGGAGAAAATCGAAGAACTACGAGCTGGGTTTGACCTTTTGAAGGAGGACAACACACCCATCGATGTATTCACCTTCCTTGAGGTGGATCTCGGCTTGGACGCCATCCCTTTTGATGATTTGGCGACCAAGTATCGGGTGGAAGCGGCAATCAAAGCGGACTTCAGCGGCATCTATCTGGACGCCGAGCAATATACGCTCATGGAAAAAGGTCCTGAGTGGAAGTTGAACCGCCTGCGTTTCACCGTGGCGCACGAACTGGCTCACTACTTTCTGCACAAGGATCTTGCGCAGGCATCTAATTTCGCCTCCCTGCCTGATTTCGCGCGTTGGACCGCCAACTACGGCGGGCGCAAATACACTGCGGAGCAGGAGGCCAATGAATTCGCCGGGCGTCTGCTGGTTCCAGAAACGCGGCTGGCGGCACTGTTTGATGAATTCGCACCGCAGGCCGAAGGGTTGATCCCGAATTTCATGCAGAGCGGCCCGCTGCGCGACAAGTTTGCCGAGAAGATCGCGCCCCGATTCGGCGTGAATTCTCAAGTCATCACCGTCCGCTTGGATCGTGACGGGATCTGGCCAGCTGCTTGATTTTCATCGAACAATGGCGAACCAAGAGCATAAGAACCTCGGTGCGCTGCTCTTCAAGACTGGCAAAGGGGACGAGTCGATGATGCATCTCCGGTTGGCAACCCAGTTGCTGCCCGCTGATCCCCACACTTGGTTCAATCTAGCCGGAACCTTGGAGGAAGCTGGCGAACTCGATGACGCGGATGAAGCCTAACAGAGAGTGATCCGCCTGGATCCGACCGGCTCATTGGCCCATCGGGCGGAGGCTGGACGGAGCCGGATTGTGGAGATCAACTTCCGGGAACGTGGCGGCGATTTGCGGCCGGATGCGTTTTCCTACTGCCTCGGGGCCTTGCAACGGTTCGAGGGCATGCCGAAATCCGAAGTCCAGCGCATCACCTTCGAGATCGCGATGCTCGGCTCCCGTGGCCTGCAAGTGAATGACCCGGCCGAGCAGTATCAACTGAATTCCATTCCCGGAAAGTTTTCCGGGCTGCATCTGCTCTGCATCGAATACGTGGGATTCAAAATCATCGATCCATCGGTGGATCTTGGGTTCGATTTATCCGCGGAATATGCGGCGGCGTGCAAGGTGCATGGGAAGTGATTGGGCACCGATGTTAGTGTGCAAACCTGACAGGATTTCCGCAAGAATCCCGGTGTAATCCGAAAGTTTGAGTCCAGATCAGAGTTGCTAGTGTTCAGTGATCAGAACGGAGCGGAGTGAGATTTTCCTGAATCCTGGCAACCCTGGTCCTCACAAGAATGAGCGAAGCCGCCACCACTCCGGTGATGCCGCAGAGGGTCCACAGCAGCTCCGGGCTGCGCCCGAAGATGAAGAGCCCGACCATGGGACCCACTCCGACGGCGGTGTTCCAACTGAAGCCGAGCACTCCCATGTAGCGGCCGCGCATGTCATCCGGGGCGAGGCTGGCGACGTAGTTACTGGAGATGGGCATGGCGATCATTTCACCGAGGGTAAGAACCATCGAAAGGGTCAGTCCCGGCTACAAGCATTGCAGGGTTTTGCATGGTGGGTGGGCTCCGGGCAGTGCTTGGCGGTGTCATTGCTCACGGAGGGAACATGGAATATTGAAGTGAAGAGGAAGAGTCGCCTCCCTTGGATGGCTCAGCGTCTTCCTCCGCGCCCTTCGCATCTCTGCGTTTCGCTTTATCTGATGGAGAATGAAGAGGATTGAAACGCGGAGGACGCAGGGAACGCGGAGGCGGAGAATTCAGAACCATGGGTGATCTCTGCGTCCCTTGGCGGCCCTTGCGCCTTAGCGGTGAACTCTCTTTGAACATCGAAGTGAGGATAAGAGAGGCTTGACGACGATGATCGTCACTCCCGCCCATACCACTACCGCTGCGACTGGTGACGCTCGTGAATCAAGTCGGCACAAGAGGTGAATCAAACTTGATGGAGTCCATTTTTCGCCATAAGTGGCGACTCGTATTAAATCGCCATTAGTGACGAATAATCTTGCTATATTGATTTAATTCGCCACATATGACGCGTTATGAAGATTTCTCAGCAACTGACGGATGAGGCCGTGCTCAAAGAATTGGGCAGCCGTCTGGCCGATGCGCGCATTGAGTACAACCTGACGCAGGCAGCGCTGGCGGAAAAAGCGGGAGTGTCCAAGCGGACCGTCGAGCGGCTGGAATCGGGGGAGGTGGCGACGCAGCTCTCGGGTTTTCTGCGGGTCTGCCGTGCGCTCGGTTTGTTGGAGCGTTTTGAGATGCTGCTGCCGGAACCGGTGCCCGGCCCGATGGCGCAATTAAAGCAAGCGGGCCGGAAGCGTCAGCGGGCGACGGGCAAAAAAGCAGGGCCGGAGAAGACGAAAAAATGGACGTGGGGTGAGCCGGCATGATCGCGAAAGTCCAGCTTTGGGGTCGGACGATCGGCGCGGTATCACTCGCCGAAGGGCGCGAGGTGGCGGCATTTCAATACGACGCCGAGTTTGCCCGCAGCGGAATCGAACTGTCGCCACTGACGGTGCCTTTGAGCGATCGGGTGTATGAATTTCCCGCGCTGCCGCCGAATACCTTTCACGGACTTCCGGGTCTGCTGGCGGATTCGCTGCCGGACAAATTCGGCAATGCTCTGATCGATGCGTGGCTGGCGACGCGGGGTCGGACAGCGAAGAGTTTCAACGCGGTGGAGCGGCTATGCTACACCGGCACGCGCGGGATGGGTGCCCTGGAATTTAAGCCGGAGCTGGGCCCGAAGCCGCGCACGGCGTCGAAGATTGAGATTGATGCGCTGGTGCGGCTTGCTGGCGAGGTGCTGACGCATCGCGGCGATTTGCAGGGACATTTTCACGAGACCGGGAAGGAAAAGGCGCTGCGCGACATCCTGAGCGTGGGTACCTCCGCCGGCGGCGCACGCGCCAAGGCGGTGATCGCATGGAATCGCGTGACGAATGAGGTGCGCTCGGGCCAGATCGCGGCGGGCGAGGGTTTCGATGATTGGCTGCTGAAATTCGACGGCGTGGCGGGCAACAAGGACAAAGAACTGGAAGATCCGAAGGGTTATGGCGCCATCGAATACGCCTACTCGCTGATGGCGAAGGCGGCGGGCATCACGATGAGCGAATGCCGGTTGCTGGAGGAAAACGGTCGCCGTCATTTCATGACGCGGCGCTTCGATCGCCTCGCGGGTGGCGCGAAGCTGCACATGCAGTCGCTTTGCGCGCTGGCGCATTTCGATTTCAACCAAGCCGGAGCCTATGCCTACGAGCAGGCGTTGCTCACGATCCGCCAGTTGAAGCTGCCGATGGCCGCGGTGGAGGAGCAGTTCCGGCGGATGGTCTTCAACATCGTGGCGCGGAATCAGGACGACCATGTGAAGAACATCGCGTTCCTGATGAACCAGCAGGGCGAGTGGTCGCTCGCGCCGGCCTTTGACGTGACCTACAGCTACAATCCCTCCGGTTCGTGGACCGCCCAGCATCAGATGACGCTGAACGGAAAGCGCGACGGTTTTGCGCTGGAAGATTTCGAGGGGTGTGCGAAAGCGGCGGTGATGAAACGGGGCCGCGCCGCGAAGATCATCGCGGAAGTGCAGGCGGCGGTGCAGCGCTGGCAGGAGTTTGCGGCGGAGGCCGGGCTCACGCCCGAATGGGGGGACAAGATCGCAAAGACCCATCGACTGACATTTCCGAGAAAATGAAGCTGGATGATTTGAGTCGTGAAGGACTTTACGAAAAGGTTTGGGAAATGGGGTCAGGGTGCAAATCTTGACAGGATTTCCGTAAGAATTGGATGAGGTGTGCACCGCGTTGATCGCGGGAGCTGCGGCTTGATCTCAGTGCTTTAGCAATTTGAGCAGGGCTTTGGCGGCTTCAGCGGAAGAGGCGGGGTTTTGGCCGGTGATCAGCAGCCCGTCGGTTTGCACATAAACTCCCCAATCCGGGCCTTTGCTGTAATTTCCGCCCGCTTTTTTCAACTCATCCTCCAGTAGCAACGGCACCACGTCGGTCAGCTTCACTGCCGCTTCCTCAGTGTCGGAAAATCCGGTCACGTTTTTTCCCTTTATCAAAGGGTCGCCATTGGACAGTTTCACGTGGAGCAAGGCACTCGGCGCATGGCACACCAACGCCATGGGCTTTCCTTGTCGCTGAAATGCTTCGAGCAGGGCGATCGAGTTGGCATCCTTGGTCAGATCCCACAACGGGCCATGGCCGCCCGGATAGAAAACCGCGTCATAATCGGATGCTTTGACGTCACTCAATTTCAAGGTGTGCGCGAGTTTCTGTTTGAGCGGTTCATCCTTGTCGAACCGCTTGGTAAATTCGGTTTGAGCCTCGGCCTCCTCGCTTCTGGGATCAATCGGCGGTTGCCCGCCTTTGGGCGAAGCCAGAGTGATTTCCGCTCCGGCAGCCGCCAGTTCATAATAGGGGGCTGCAAACTCCTCCACCCAGAAGCCGGTTTTCTTGCCGGTGTCACCCAACTCGCCGTGCGAGGTTAAGACGATTAAGACTTTCATGATCATAAGATTGCTCATTGGCCGTGGTTTGAGGTCGCAGTTGGCTTTCCAACCGCACCATGCACACTAGCAGGAGTGCGGTTGCGTGCAATGGGGTGTTACCCTACAACACGGCGGCGGAAGCAGGGTTCGCTGGATCGCGGTGAATCGGGGCGGTCCCCGCGCAATCACAACTGTGACGTCCTGCAGTGTGGCTGGTACGGCGGGTGGCTAAACGGAAGGCTGCCCAATTCTCAATTCTTATGGCATTCACCACGGAACTGACTGCGGCGATCGAATCCTCCATGGCGGATTTCATGGCGAAGTGCCGCCCGCCCGTGAAGATTCACGCGAAGCTCGACCTCGCCTGGTGCATCGAAAGGCAAAGCGTGGTGGGTCCATTCGATTCGTCCTGCTTTCGCGCTGGTGCTCCAGCAGGCTGCCGTCTTCGCCATTGCTACGCCGGGCCAAGGAGGCCTTGGCGGAAGCACCACAGGGAGCGGCGGTATCTGACCGCCGTGTCCATGAAATGCCAATGCTGGGTGGTAAACCGCTTTCCATTGACTCCCCATGGGCTTCGGCGGACAGATTCCGCCGCTCCTTGATCGAGAGCTTGCAGGTGAACGAGGAGATGATGCGTGAATGGGGTCTGAATGGGGTCAGCGTGGAAAACTAGACAGGATTTTGGTGACGATGCCGGTGTGATCGGAAAGCTTGATTCCGGCGTCGCCGCGGGCTTTGCCGGGACAAGTTCCGCTTCGTTTCACTATGCCGGGACAGGTTGAACGATGAGGAGTTTGGCGTCCGGGTCGGTGAGTTCTGCCGTGGGGATGGAGAGGGGAGGAGGATTTGAATTTTGAATGATGGATTTTGAATTTTGAATGGGGAGAGAGCGGAGCAGCAGGGGGAGGAGGAATTGACGAGTGACGATTGACTCGCCGCCCCACGGCTTCTCGCCCTTTGGGCACGGCACGTCC
>JAYWDF010000019.1:0-2772 GCA_043779985.1 Akkermansiaceae bacterium
ATCGACAGCCGTTACGTGATTGCAAATACGCCCGGAGGTCCCACTGCGATTCTCGAAATGGCGGAGACCGCCGGCCTGTGGCGACTCACGGCGGACGAACGCAATCCCGTGATTGCCACCACTCGCGGTGTCGGCATCCAAATCGCCCACGCCATTTCCGCCCACGCCGTGAAGCGCATCATCCTCGGCCTCGGAGGCAGCGCAACCAACGACGGCGGCTGCGGCATGGCCGCTGCGTTAGGGATTACCTTCCTTGGCGTGACAGAGCCGAATCCCTTGAATTTGACGGATGTCCGGCAGATTGATTCCAAGCTCCGCATCACTCTACCCGAAATCATCGTCGCCTGCGACGTGGACAATCCCCTGCTAGGTCCCCGCGGAGCGACCGCCGTTTTTTCCAGCCAAAAGGGCGCAACGGCGGACGACAAAATCATCTTGGAAACGGCGCTCGCCCACCTCGTGACACTCAGCGGGGGCCAGGAGGCCGCGCTCACACCCGGAGCGGGTGCCGCGGGCGGCTTGGGATTCGGCTTGCTGCACTTCACGGGTGCCCGCCTGGTCCCCGGATTCAATCTGCTAGCAGGATTGTTGGATTTGGAAAACCGGGTGCGGGCTGCTGACCATGTCATCACCGGGGAAGGCTCCATCGACCACCAGAGTCTTGGTGGCAAGGGGCCGGTAGCCCTGGCCCGGCTCGCGCACCGCCTGCGCGTCCCCATTACCGCCTTCTGTGGCACTGCCGATGACGAGGCACGGCAGAGCGGCATCTTCCAACAAATTCACGCCCTCGCCGACAGCGGTCTGCCTGTCGAAACCTTGATCGCCACCGCCGGCCCGCTGCTCACCGAAAGGGTCGCCAACTCCCACCTATGAAAACCCCGTTCATCACCGAAACCGAAGCCATGCAGGAGGATTTCAAAGGCCGCACCAACTACTGGATGTGCCGCCCGGAAATCAGCAACGCCAAGGACCTGCAAATTTGTCGCGCCGTGCTCCCTGCCGGGGAAAGTCACAATTTCCATCATCATCCCGAACTGGAAGAGGCGATCTACGTGCTCGAAGGGGAGGTGGAGCAATGGGTCGGCAAGGAGAAACAATTGCTCAAGGTCGGCGAGGTCGCGCACATGCTGCCGGGTGTCGTGCACGCGACCTTCAACATCTCCGACAAGGATGCAGTGATCCTGGCGATCCTGTCACCCGGCTCGCAGGACGGGCCGTTCATGGTGGACGTGAGCGGCGAGGAGCCATGGGCTTCGATCCGCGGACAGGAATAAAAATTTACTAACTGTTGATTTTTGAATGATATCCCTTCGTTTCTCGCTCCCATCCCACTCATCCGCGGTTAAAAAACTCATCCGTCTCAATGCCTGAACTCCGATGGCCGCCAGCCGATCCATTTAGCGAACGTATTTGAAAACGTGAAAACGCTTTCAAAGCCCACCGCTCGGGCGATGACCTCGACCTTGTCGTCCGTGATCGAGAGTAGATGGCGCGCGCGTTGAAGGCGCAGGTGGGTCAAGTGCTGCATCGGGCTTCGGCCGATTTCCTTGCGGCACAAGCGGCGAAGGTGCTCGCCGCTGAGGCAGGCGATTCCGGCGAGCTCATCTAGGGTCCATGCCCGGGCTAGGTCGGTTTCCACCCGCTGCCAGACCCGCCACAGGCGATCATCGGACGAATGGGGTTGGGCGAAGCGCAAGACATAATGATGCACTAACTCACTCCAGTGATGTAACGATGATACTCCGTTAGATGAAGTGCTTTCCGCGTAGAGTCCCTCGATGGCGGCCTTGAGCGGAGCAGGTTCGAACAATCCAGTAACCGGTGAAAGGGAGGAAACAATGGGTCGCGATTCGCGGGACTCCCGGTAGCGGACCCAGGCGAAGCTCCACGCTTTTCCAGGCAGACACTTGAGCGCATTCATCACAAAGGGCGGTAACAAACAGGCCTGCCCGGCCCGGATATGCTTCCAACGCCCGTCAGCGAGGATCACCCCTTCCCCAGCCAAGCACGCCAGCATGAAGGTGCCGCTCTGGTTCGACCGCACGATTTCAAACGGCGGTGCGGCCTTCATGATGCCACAATGGGAAATGTGGTGCTGCCCAAGCAGCGGACAAACGGCCCCTTCTTGCAGCCAGTCGCGCAGATCGGAATCGTCCGCGCGCACCACCTGATAGCGGGTGGCGCTGCCGAGGATTTCGATGTCCTGAGGGTGACTGGATTCGGGATCATTCATGGCTCGCAGGCAGATCCTGAAGGGCGATGTGGAATCCGGATAGTCGAAAGTGGATCCGCCCGACGCTTCGGCCATTGACGGCAGTTTCTCCAAGGGTATCCACAAGCCATGCCGAATCAATGGACTGGAAAAGGAAATCCTTACACCCGCGCCGAAGTCATCGAGCGCTTCAACGACAGCCTCTCAAAAGGCCAGGCGATCATCGCCGCCGGGGCCGGCTCGGGGATCAGCGCGAAATTCATCGAAAAGGGCGGTGCCGATCTTATCATTATTTATAACTCCGGCCGCTTCCGCATGATGGGCCACGGCTCCACCGCTGGCTTGATGGCGTACGGAGATGCCAACGCCATCGCCATGGAAATCGGCGAATACGAAGTGCTCCCCGTCGTCGAGGAAATCCCGGTCATCTGCGGCGTCCACGCTACCGACCCACGGCGCCGGATGTGGCATTGGCTCGGGCAGGTGAAAGACATGGGCTTCTCCGGTGTCAACAATTTCCCCACGCACACAATCATCGACGGCCACTTCCGGGGCGTGTT
>JAYWDF010000020.1:0-2771 GCA_043779985.1 Akkermansiaceae bacterium
CGGAATGACCCTCCTCGAATTGACGGTCGTCATCCTCGTCTTGCTTTCCCTCATCTCCATCCTCTTCATTGGCGCTCGTGCCTGGAAGAAGGGTTCGGACCGTTCCTCAAACATCATGAACCTGCGTAACACGCAGCAAGCGATGCGTGGTCACCAAAACACACGTGAGCTCGCCGTTGGCGCTGCTTTCACACAGACCATGCTTGAGGACTACATGAAGTTCCCAGCCACGGTGGCCACCGTCACCTACACCGCAGGCACTGTGGTTACCGCCACAGGCACGCTTTGGCTCACCGCCAGCGCTGATGGACTTGCTGGTGCCGACTACGGCCCAGCATCCGCAGCTGCCTATTCGGAATGGTAAATGCTTGAGCCTCCATTGAAGGAGGCCCCACTCGACGGCTCGCCTGCCTGTGGCAGGCGAGCCGTATTTCCAAAGTTCTGATTTCCCGGATTCACCCCCCCCAGTCCGCCATGCACTCTCTTACAAACAAGTCCCTTGGCAACCTTCCAACATCCGGCGTCCCTGAATGCCCTCAAGCAGTTCGGTCAAGCATGCGCAATCCTGCGCAATACGACCCGCGCGAATAATTCCGCCTGGTATCAAGACGCCTTGGAACTGAATTTCCAGCTCCACATCCGCACGGATGGAGCCGGAATCTCCACTTTCTATCACGACCGCAAAAAAGCCCACTGGAGCAACGGGCCTTCTCTCACAGACGGCGCGTTACAAGATCCGGCGAGACTCGAGTCCGCTGTCGCCGAGGCACTCCGCCACGCACGATCGAACGGTGCATCTTCGTTGGGTGTGATTCTCCATATCGCGGATGAGTTCGCTACGACCAACCTGAAGCCCGAGCTCAACAACCCTGCGGCGTTGCTCGAGTTACGCGATGCCGCCATGACCGACCCCGGCTCGATTCTTGAAGACTCGTCGATTTTCGCAGACCAAGCCTCATGGCGCGTGCTCCCCTACCCTGCCGCAGGCAGCGAGGTGATTGGCACCACCATCACGGTTTCCAAGCAATATGCGCCACTCGTCGCGCTGCTGCGCCAAACCGGCGAGAATGAAAATTTCCCGATTGTGACCCACGCACTGAGCGCCCCCTTGGTCGCCATCATGGGATTGAGCCAGTCGCTGGTTCCCACGCCCGGCAAAGCGTTCGTCGCCATTCTCCAGTACCCATGGTTCACGGCATTGGCGTTCTTCAATGAACACGCGGACCTGAGGCTCGTCCGGACACTCCAGCACCGGGGATTACGCCGTCCCACCAATTTCCGCAACGCGCTTTCCACCACCAACGCCTCATTGGAATTTGTCGATCCCGACCTCTTCCTGGTTCCACTTGGCAGCAATGTAGACACCACGCTGGACGCCGACCTGAAAATCAGCTTCACGACCAGCCGGGTCGAAGTGATCCAACAGGTGCATATCGAAGGGATTCCCGCCTGGTGCCCTGAGCCGGCGATTGCATCACAGCCGCTCACTGCCGCCTCAGCCACTACGACAAGCCATACTTTCGCCATCCTCCGAGAAGATCAATGGGCGCTGCAAAACTTCCTGCCGACGCCTCAGGACATTGTCGAAATCTACCCGAACCGCTCGGAAATGCAGTTGCTCAAGATCCTGCGGCTCGCCCGGGTCGCGGTTTTCCTAATCGCCGTGCTATGCATTGCCTACTTTGTGTTTGGCATGATCGACCTCGTCCGCCGTCCGGAATGGGCATTCGACCCGGCGCAGGCTGAAGTCGCCAAAAGCAGGCTCGCGAAACTCACCATCGAGAGACAAAAGGGCGACCACTGGAACAACCTGCTGGAGGATCGCTCCAAAGCATGGGCAAGCATGGAATCACTTTCCCGCATGTTCCCGGAAAACGGAGGAATGTTGGTGAAGACCTATATCCATTCCGCCAAGCCGGACAACACCCCGGGCCAGGCTAAGGTGGGCTTCATCAAAGAGTGGAAAATCACCGGCTATGCCCGCGACGAAGCCCTCGAATACCTCAATACGATCAACACCCGTGAGGGGATCTCCGCTCACTTCAGTGAAATGGCGCGCATCACCGGGAACAGCTCCTTCAGCCCGAACGTGGGCAACCGAAATCTCGTGGTCAACGTCCGCACGCAGGAAAACAGCGGCTACAAATCGATTCCTCCCGAAGACGCCAGCGACGCGGATGAATCAACCTATCCTTTCACATTTGATCTAACGATCACCCAACGTTTCGAGGCCACCGACCCGATTGCAATCAACGTTTCGAAAGCACCCTGAGGCATGAATCTATACCGCCAACCGATCATTATCTTTGGAATCATTGCTCCCGTCGTGGCTGCAGCGGGCTTGGTCGCGATGTCCTTCATGCTAAAATCCCAGATGGTGGATTCGTTCGAAAACAAACAAAAGACCTACAAGACCTACGAAGCGGGCCGGCTTGCCGGACTGGGGATCGAAGCCCAGGTCACCCGCCAACGCCAGCATATCGAACGCTGGAACACCCAGCTATCGCAAGAAACCGCCAGCGCCGTTACCACCCACCTCCGGGAGATCTACGAACATCTCCCCAGCAAGGAGATCCAACAAACCGCTTTCGAGCGCCCTAGCACGAAGATTGGTTTTGGAACCACCTCCGCGCAGAATTCCTCGCAAATCCGCATCGCCTTCCGCGGGACTTTCCGCACCATGCAACGCGCGTTCTTGGAACTGGAGACCCGCATGCCACAACTTCAGCTCCAGGATCTCAAGATCGACCCAAGCACGACGCTCTCATCCC
>JAYWDF010000021.1:0-8041 GCA_043779985.1 Akkermansiaceae bacterium
TAACGGCCACTACACCGTGGCCAATCTCAGCGTCCACCCGGTGATCAGCGGCTCGGTCGCCCCACCCGAGTCACCGCTCTATCTGGTGGTACTGGAAGAGGTGCGCGCAACGGAACAGGCACCCCAAGCGGCTCCCTCTCGAGACGCAGAGGCTGACAGCCAGGCGACGGATGCCGAGGCGCGCATCGCGGCGCTCAAGCTGGAACTGCAGGCCAAGGAGGAATACCTTCAAAGCACCCACGAGGAACTCAAATCCTCCAACGAGGAAATGCAGTCGGTGAATGAAGAACTGCAATCCACCAATGAGGAGCTGGAAACCTCCAAGGAAGAGTTGCAGTCGCTCAATGAGGAACTCGGAACCGTGAACGTCGAGCTGCACAACAAAGTCGCGGATCTGTCGCGTGCGAACAACGACATGAACAACCTGCTAGCCGGGACCGGCATCGGTACCGTTTTCGTAGACCACCAGCTTCGCATCCTGCGCTTCACCCCTGCGGCCAGCGTGATCACGAATATGATCCTCAGCGATGTGGGCCGACCTGTCGCCCACATCGTTTCGAATCTCATCGGCTACGACCATTTGGTGGCGGACGTGAAAGAAGTCCTGAATACCTTGGTCACCAAGGAAGCGGAGGTGCAGACTCGGGACGGGAAATGGTACACCCTGCGCATTCTGCCTTACCGCACGCTCGACAACGTGATCGAGGGCGCGGTGATGACCTTCGTCGACATCACGGAAATGTGGCGGACGCGCGAAGAGCTCCAGCAAGCCACGGCGCTGCTTCGCCTGGCGGTGGTGGTGCGCGACGCCCACGATGCCATCACCGTGCAAAATCTGGATGGCCGCACCTTAGCGTGGAATCCAGGGGCTGAGAAGCTGTATGGCTGGACGGAGGCCGAGGCGCTGGCGATGAATGTGCGCGAGCGGATCCCTGTCGAACGACGCGAGGAAGAGCTGGAAAAATTGCATCAACTGAGCCGGGCGGAGGTCTTGGAGCCCTACCACTCGCAGCGAATCACCAAAGATTCCAAGGTGGTGAATGTGACCCTGATCTCCACGGCCCTGGTGAATGAAGCCGGCCAGATGTATGCCGTGGCGACTACGGAACGAGTTCATAAGCGATAGAAGACCCATCCATGGCAGAACAAGGTAATCCCCCCGAACCTGCAGCAGACTCCCCGGAGCTGCGGCGGCAGCGCGCAGAGGAACGTTTTCAGCAACGAGCCGCCAAAGCCGTGGGAGATCTCCAGATCGTGTCGCCGGAAGACATGGGGAGGACCCTGCACGAACTGCAAGTCCACCAGATCGAGCTGGAAATGCAGAATGAGGAGCTGCGCCGCATGCAAGCGGAACTCGAAGCCGCACGGGCGCGCTACCACAATCTCTATCACATGGCCCCGGTCGGCTACCTGACCGTCTGCGAGCATGGCTTGATCATCGAGGCGAATCACGGCGCCGCCGGTATGCTCGGCATGGCCAAGGAAATCCTGCTCGTGAAGCAGCCGATCACCCGCTACATTTTCTCACAAGACCAGGATCTCTATTACCTCCAGCGACAGCGGCTCTTTGCGACGCGTGCAACCCAGTCGTCCGAGATCCGGATGGTGAAGAATGACGGCACGGTGTTCTGGGTGCGCCTAGTATGCTCCGCCGAACTGGCGGCCGACGGCAGCTCCGAGCTCCGCTTGGTGCTCAGCGACATCACCGAGCGCAAACAGGCGGATGCGGTGCTCCGGGAGAGCGAGTCGCGGAACCGGGCACTCCTCAATGCCATCCCGGACCTGATTTTCGTCAATCACCGGGATGGCGAGTATGTATCCTTCTTCGCCGCGGATCCCAGCTTGCTCCATGTGAATCCAGCCGAGGAAGGCATCGTGCAGCGCAATGTGGCGGACATCATGCCGGAACCTCTCGCAGCGCAGTTCCTTGAAAAATATGCGGCAGCCCTCGATTCCGGAGTGGTGCAGGAAATTGATTACACCCTTCCGGTCGATGGGCGGGAAAAACACTACGAGGCCCGGATCGCGCCGTCCATCGACGACACAGTCGTCACGATCGCGCGCGACACCACCGTGCGTAAGCAGGCGGAGGAGGCGTTGCGCGATTCGCTCGAATTTTCCAACAACTTAATCCATTCCATGCAGGATGGATTCTCGGTTCTGGATCCGGCCGGAGTGGCGATCGAGGCGAATCCAGCATTATGCCGCATGACGGGCTTTTCCCGGGAGGAGCTCGTCGGTGTCGGCCCGCCGCACCCCTATTGGCCGCCGGAAGAACACGAGCGGATTTCTACTGTCCTCGGCGAGAGCATGAAGGGAGGACTGCACGTCTTCGAGTTGACCTTCATGCGTCAGAACGGCGAGCGCTTCCCGGTAATCGTCAGTCCGTTTTCCGTTGAGAATAGGGATGGCACCGTCCTCAGCTATGCGGCGACGGTGAGAGACATCACCGAGCGCAAGCAGTCGCAGGAGGCGCTGGCCGCCGAGCGGAACCTGCTGCATTCCGTGGTGAATTTACTTCCCACTTGGGTCTTTGTGAAAGACCGAGAAAGCCGCTTCCTGCTGAGCAACGCCGCTTGCGCGAACAACATGGGTGTCGCTTCGCCCGAGGGCTTGATCGGCAAGACGGATGCCGATTTTTACCCGCCGCAAATCGCGGAGGCCTTGCGCCGCGAGGAGGAGGCCGTGGTGAATGGCAAGCCAGTGGTGAATAAGGAAGTCCGCAAGGTGAGCCCTAACGGCGAAGAGCAGGTTTTACTGGTCAGTAAGGTGCCGTTGCGGGACAGCTCGGGAGCCATCAGCGGTCTGGTGGGTGCTGGATTCGACGTCACCCAGCTGATGCAGACGGCGCAGGCGCTGCGGCGGAGCGAAGCGTTTCAAAAAGCCGTCCTGGACTCGCTCCCTGCCCAAATCGCGGTTCTGGATGCTCAGGGAACCATCGTGGCCGTGAACGAGCCGTGGCTGGAATTCGCAAAGATCAACGGCAATCCGCTGATCGAAAAAATCGGTGTGGGGGTAGGCTACCTGGACGTGTGTGGCAGCGCCTGCGATGCGAACGATACCTACGCGAAGGCCGCGAGCGCCGGAGTGCAAGCCGTGTTGACAGGCAAGCGCC
Organism: Akkermansiaceae bacterium; assembly: GCA_043779985.1. GTDB lineage: Bacteria > Verrucomicrobiota > Verrucomicrobiia > Verrucomicrobiales > Akkermansiaceae > Luteolibacter. The sequence goes on from JAYWDF010000021.1 coordinate 3,116, forward strand.
AGCGCTTCACCTTGGAATACCCGTTCGACTCGACCGACCAGCCCCGCTGGTTCGCCATGGAGGTGGTTCGACCCACCGGCGAGTGGGCGGGTGCCATCGTCGCGCACACCGACATCAGCGAGCGCCGGAAAGCCGAGGAGGCGCTGCGGCAAGCCACGCAAAAGCTGCGACTCCATTTTGAACAGACTCCACTGGGAGTGATCGAGTGGGATTTTGATTTCCGAGTGGTTTCATGGAACAAGTCCGCACAGGTCATTTTCGGCTACACTCGCGAGGAAGCGATCGGCCAGGATGCGGCATTCCTAATCGCAGAGGAGAACCGCGGGCAAGTCCATGAGGTTTGGCAGGCCTTACTCAAGCGACAGGGCGGGGAACGGAGCTCGAATGCGAACCTGCGTAAGGACGGTCAAATGATCTATTGCGAGTGGTATAACACTCCCCTCATCGACGAAAATGGCAAGTGCTCCGGGGTAGCATCCCTCGTCAAGGACGTCTCCGAACAACGACAGGCGCTGCACCTCCTCGCTTGGGAAAAAAGCGCCCTAGAGCTGATTGTAAGCTTGGTGGGTCGCCGCAAGCTGCTCGAGGAGCTGATCCTAGGCCTTGAAAGCCACATGCCCGGCGCGCTGTGCTCGATCCTACTGCTGGACGAGGATGGCGTGCACCTGCGGCACGGTGCGGCCCCCAGTCTGCCGGAAGCCTATTCAACGGCCATCGACGGCGCACCCATCGGCCCCAAGGCGGGATCCTGCGGCACGGCGGCTTACCGCGATAAGAAGGTCATCGTTTCCGACATCGCCACCGACCCACTCTGGGACGACTATCGCGAGCTCGCGCTGGCGCATGATTTGCGCGCCTGTTGGTCCACACCCATTCACAGCGCCAAAGGGAAAGTCCTCGGGACTTTCGCGGTTTATTATCGGGAGACACGCGCGCCCACGACCGCCGAGGTGGATCTCATGGCGCGGGCGGTCTACGTGATTCGCATCGCCATCGAGCGGAAGCATGCGGAGGAGAAAATCCGACAGTTTAATACGGGACTGGAGCAACGCGTGGCGGAACGCACCCGTGAGCTATTGGCGGCGAATGCCGCGCTCACGGACTTCAAGGCCGCGCTCGATGCGCATGCGATCGTCGCCATCACTGATATCCACGGCAAGATCACCTACGCCAACGATAAATTCTGCGAGATTTCCAAATTCTCGCGCGAAGAGCTCCTCGGCCAGGACCACCGCATCATCAACTCGAAGCATCATTCCAAATCCTTCTTCAACGAGCTCTGGAGCACCATCCGGAACGGCAAGGTCTGGCACGGCGAGGTAAAGAACCAGGCGAAGGACCGGACGACCTACTGGGTGGATAGTACCATCGTCCCGTTCTTCGATGAAGCCGAGAAGCCGGTGCAATTCATCGCCATCCGCACCGACATCACAAAGCGCAAACAGGCCGAGGAGGAAATCCAAAAGCTCAATACCGTCCTCATCAACCGCGCGGCGGACTTAGAAGCGGCGAACAAGGAGCTGGAAGCCTTCAGCTACTCGGTTTCCCACGACTTGCGCGCGCCCTTGCGCGCGGTGGACGGCTTCTCGCGGATGGTTCTCGAGGACTATTCGACGCAGCTCGATGCCGACGGCCAGCGGATGCTCGGTGTGATCCGCAGCGAGGCGCAGCGGATGGCGCGCCTCATTGACGACCTACTTGCATTTTCGCGCCTCGGCCGGCAGCCGGTCGCGCCCGCGCCCATCAACATGGAAGCCATGGCACTGGGTGTCTATGACGAGCTGGCCGCACTCGAATCCGAGCGCAAGATCCGGCTGGACCTGCGCCCGCTTCCACCTGCCTATGGGACGGAGGCGATGATCCGGCAACTGTGGGTGAACCTGATCGGCAATGCCATCAAGTTCACCAAGGAGCGGGAGACCGCCGAAATCGTAATCGGCGCGCAGCAGTCCGACGAGGGCGTGGCCACCTACTATGTGAAAGACAATGGCGCAGGATTTGATATGCGTTATGCCAACAAACTTTTTGGCGTCTTCCAACGCTTGCATACCCAACAAGAATTTCCCGGAACCGGAGTCGGCCTGGCCTTGGTAAACCGCATCGTTCAACGCCACGGGGGCCGGGTCTGGGCCGAAGCCGAAATCGACCGTGGCGCAACAATTTATTTCACCTTAGCAAACCAAAAACCATGAACTCCGCCGTCGAAATATTACTCGTCGAAGACAACCCGCAGGACGCAGAGCTGACGATCCGCGCACTCAAGCAGCGGACGCCGGCGAACCACCTCGTGCATGTGGTGGACGGACAGGCCGCGCTCGATTTCCTTTTTGGCGCCGGTGAGTTTGCAGGCCGGGACATCCACCAACTCCCGAAGGTCGTGCTCCTGGACTTAAAACTCCCGAAGCTCAACGGGATCGAAGTGCTGCGCCGCATCAAGACCGACGAGCGCACCCGACTGATCCCGATCGTGGTGCTAACATCATCCCGAGAAGAACGAGATTTGATCGATGCCTACCAGCTCGGAGTGAATAGCTATATTGTAAAGCCGGTGGACTTTGAGAAGTTTCTTGAAGTCATCAGCAATATGATTACCTATTGGATGTGCCTTAACGAGTTACCGGCCTTAAATGTATGAGAACTGCTGAGAAAACAGATTTGCGTGTGTTATTGCTTGAAGATTCCGATCTGGATGCGGAGCTGATTATTCGCGAGCTCAAACATCGCGGGGTGGTGTTCGTTGCACGGCGGGTGCAGACCCGCAGCGATTTCTCGCGAGGCATCGCGGATTTCCTCCCGGACATCATTCTGGCGGATTACAAGTTGCCGGGCTTCGACGGCGGGCAAGCCTTGGTGATGGCGAAGGAATACTGCCCGGACGTTCCTTTAATTATCATTTCAGGAGCCGTGGGCGAGGAAACCGCCGTGCAATTGCTCAAGGATGGCGCCACCGACTTCGTGCTGAAAGACCGCATCAGCGGTCGCCTGGTGCCGGCCTTCCACCGGGCGCTCCGGGAAGTCGCGGAACGCCAGGCACGGCGGCAGGCGGAAGCGGACTTGCGCGCTCTGAATGCGGAGCTCGAGCACCGCATCGCCGAGCGCACCCGCGAACTCTCGGCGAAAAACGCACTCATGGAGGAGGACTTGGAAATGGCGCGTGAGCTCCAGATGACCTTCCTACCTAACGACTTTCCAACGCTCCCGCGCGGAGCTTCCCAAGCGGCGAGTGCCGTGAAGTTTTTCAGCATCTTCCACCCGTCCAGCTCGGTCAGCGGGGACTACTACAATCTCGCCCGCGTGTCGGACACCGCCGTGGGTATTTTCATTTGTGACGTGATGGGCCACGGGGTCCGGGCAGCCTTGGTGACGGCGATGATGCGCGCGCTTGAGCAACAGCTCAGCAGCCTGTCCGGTGATCCCGGCGCACTGCTCACCGCGATGAACCGCTCCCTGCGGGTGATCCTCGGGCAACTCGGAACCACCCTTTTCACCACCGCCTGCTACGCCGTCGTCGACATCGCCACCGGCAAGCTCACCTATGCGAATGCGGGCCATCCCAGTCCGTTTCTCGTTCGCGAAGCGACTAACGAAGTGGTCGTGATCAATGAGAACAATCCGACTGGACCGGCGCTAGGTCTGCTCAATGACGTTGAGTATCCCACGTATGAACTCGCCGTCGATCCGGGCGATCTGATCTTGGTCTTCACCGATGGACTTTTCGAAGTCGAAAACGCCGACGCCGAGTCCTTCAGCATGGCGCGGCTGCGCAGTTCGGTCCAACGTCACACGGACCTGCCACTGGCCAAGATGATTCAGGATGTGTTCAGTGAAATCGAGGAGTTCGTGGATGGCCGGTCGTTTTCGGACGATGTCTGTCTCGTCGGGATGGAGATCATGCATCTGGATGCCACCTTGCGGAAGTTGCCAGCCCCGGCAAAGGCGGCGCAGGAGCCGGCGGAGGCGAACATGGCGTGACGCCACTGGCCCGCGCAATGATCTAACCTGATACCCGTTGACACGCGGGCCGTGGTCCCTCTAGAATCGTGGGGTTGAAACCCTCATCACTTATCCCGCCTGTGGTTGCCCTCGCGATCGCAGGTGGCTGGATCGGCACGCAGCGTCGATCAATTTCCACCCTGGAGCAGGAAAGCGCGCTGCTGGAGAAATCCATCGCCACCCGCTCCATTGAAGCGCTCGGCGAGTCTTCGCAGGGCAAGCCGGCGTTGCCAGGCAAGGGGTCGAAGACCAAGGATCCGATCGATTGGAAAAAGGTCGCCGCCCAGTTTGCGGAAATGAATCAAAGCGGCGGCATGGGCGACATGCGCGCGGCGATGCGTTTCCAACAGCGCTTGCAAGCGATGAGCCGGGACGAGCTCGTCTCGGCACTGGATGAAATCGCCGCCCTGGATTTACCCAAGGATACCCGATCGATGTTAGAGCAGATGATCATCAGCCCGCTCGCCGGGAAAGATCCCGAATATGTGCTCACCCGGTGCATTGGCTCGCTGGATGAGAAAGGAGGCTCGATGGGCTGGCAGCTCTCCGCAGCCTTGCAAGAATGGGCGAAGAAGGATCCTGCCAAAGCGACCACGTGGTTCGACCAACAGATCGCCGCAGGGAAACTCGATAGTAAATCGCTCGACGGCAAGAGTCGCTCGCGGGGACAGTTCGAGGGTGCGCTGATAGGCATTTTGCTTTCCTCCGATCCTGATGCCGCAGGCAGGCGTTTGGACGGCCTGCCCGAAGACCAGCGGGCCGATTCATTGGGCAGTTTTTCATACACCCCGGTCAAGGAGGCGGACCAAGCAGCTTTCGCAAAAATGATTCGCGATCACTTGCCGGCGGGCGAACAAGCGGAAGTCGTCGCCCGTCAGGTTTCCCATCTGGTGACCCAGGAAGGCTTCACCCAAGTGGACGAATATCTGTCCC
>JAYWDF010000022.1:0-8037 GCA_043779985.1 Akkermansiaceae bacterium
AAATCGAAAAGCGCAAGATCGCCATCGAGAACTTCGTCAGACCCGTCGCCGAATCGCTCGGGAAGTTCGAGCTCCGCATCGGCGAAATCGAGAAAGCCCGGGAAGGCGCCTACTCCGAGCTCAAGGAACAAGTCCGCGCCCTCGGCGAAGGCCAGCTCGGGCTCCAGCGCGAGACCGCCTCGCTCGTCAAAGCCCTGCGCCAGCCCACCGGCCGCGGCCAGTGGGGGGAAATGCAGCTCCGCCGCGTCGTCGAGCTCGCCGGCATGCAGGAGCACTGCGATTTCGAAACCCAGCACACCACCACCACCGACGAGGGGAAAAATCTCCGCCCGGACCTCATCGTCCGCCTGCCCGGTGGCAAGACCATCGTCGTCGATTCCAAGACCCCGATGGATGGCTACCTCGACGCGCTCGAAGCCACCGACGACAGCGTCCGCGACGAGGCCCTTAACCGCCACGCCCGCCAAGTCCGCACCCACATCCAGCAGCTTTCCTCGAAGAACTACACCGCGCAATTCTCCCAGACGCCGGAGTTCACCGTGTTGTTCCTGCCGAGCGAATCGTTCTTCTCCGCCGCCCTCCAAAGCGACCCCGGCCTGATCGAGCGAGGCGTCGACCAAGGCGTGATCCTCGCCACGCCCACCACCCTCATCGCGCTGCTCCGCGCCGTGTCCTACGGCTGGCGCCAGGAATCGATCGCGGAAAACGCCCGCGAAATCTCGCTGCTCGGCCGGATGCTCCACGAGCGCTTGGGAAAACTCGCCGAACATTTCTCCAAACTCGGTCGCTCGTTAGGAAACGCGGTGGAGCAGTATAACAGCGCCATCGGTTCTTTCGAATCCCGTGTCCTCACCACCGCCCGCAAGTTCGAGGAGCTCAAGGCCGCGCCGGAGTCCGCCTCCATCGCCCACCTCGAACCGGTCGACAGCACCCCGCGCAGCCTGCAATCCACCGGCGCACCACCTGCAGCCTTGGCGGCACTCGCCCGCGCCAGCCAAGTGGCCGCCCGCCACCAGGACCCCGTCACCCTCACGCTCAACACCGAAGCGGCGGAACAACTGCTCAGCCCCGACTTCGACGACGATTTCACCTTCGTCCCCAATCCACCCACCAGCGCCCGCAGCGCCGCCGCGGACCTACGGTCGGCGCTGGATTGACAACCCGGCGATTGTGCGTCATTAGTGTCAACAAATGAAGACCGCCACCATTCGCGACGCCCAACATCATTTGTCGAAACTGATGGAAGACGTGGAACGGGGTGAGGAAATCATCCTCACCCGCCGCGGCAAGAAAATCGCACGGATTGTGCCCATGGAAGTTGATCGGAAACCGGTATTTCCTGATTTCACCAATCTTCGCAAAGCGCTCGGCACCGACAAAATCGCAGGGCCCAACGAGGTCATCCAACAGCGGGGCGGGGATTCATGATTTACGGTGATACCAGCTTTCTCTTCAGCCTTTATGTGGAGGATTCAGCAAGCCAGCGGGCAAGTGCGCAAATGGCCGCAGCCTCCGAACCGCTCATTTGGACCCCGTGGCATCAACTGGAATTCACGGCCGCGCTCGAAGCCCGTGTCTGGCGCAAAGCCAACACTCGCAAACAAGCCGATGCCGTCCATGCGACACTTCACACCCACCTCCAAAAAGGCGGCCTCTTCACTCACCGAACCTTGAAATCGGACGCGACTCTCGCCCGCGCTTCCGACCTTGCACGCAAGTGGGGAGCCAAATTCGGATGTCGGAGCCTCGATGTTCTTCACGTCGGCATCTGCCTGGAACTCGAAGTCGAAAAATTCTGGTCATTTGATGAACGTCAACGGAGTTTGGCCAAAGCGGTCGGACTGAAAACCAACAGGATTTAGCCCCTCACCTATCGATCACCATGCTCCCATCCCTCACCGGCCAATCCCCTGAATCCCTCGCCACCTGGCTGAAGGACGCGGGCGAGCCATCCTTCCGCGCCTCCCAGATCCTCGAATGGGTGTGGAAAAAGAAGGTCACGTCCTACGACGCGATGACCAATCTTCCGGCCGCCCTCCGCGCGAAACTGGCTGCCTCCTTCCGCCTCACCTCGCTCGAACACAGCACCACCCAGGGTTCCGCCGACACCACCCGCAAGTTCCTCTTCCGCCTGCACGACGGTCGCTATGTGGAAAGCGTGCTCATCCCGGCGAACCCGGCGCTCTATGGCGAGAAGTCCGACCGCCGCACGCTCTGTGTCTCCTCGCAGGTCGGCTGCGCTTACGGTTGCAAGTTCTGCGCTTCCGGCCTGGCAGGATTCGCACGTAATCTCGATGCCTCGGAAATCGCCGGCCAGGTCCTCGCCGCCGAGCAACTCTCCGGCGAGCGCGTCGACTCCCTCGTCTTCATGGGCATGGGCGAACCGATGGCCAACCTCGATCATTTGTTAGCCGCGATCGCCCTGATCACCGGGCCGAAAACCCTGCACCTCGGCGCGCGGCACCTCACGATTTCCACCTCCGGACTCGTCCCTCAGATCAAAAAACTCGCCGAGCACCCGCAACAAATCCGCCTCGCGATTTCCCTTCACGGCGCCACCGACGACGTCCGCGAGCAGATCATGCCGATCAACAAAAAATGGCCGGTCGCCGAATTGTTCGAAGCGCTCGATTATTGGAATGCGAAGAAAACCCAGAAACTCACCCTCGAATACATCCTCATCCAGGACGTCAACGACTCGCTCGAACAAGCCGCCATTCTCGCCCGCCACGCAAGACGGTTAGGAGCGAAGGTGAACCTCATTCCCTACAACACCGTCGAGGGACTGGAGTGGAAACGCCCGCCTAACAACCACTGCCGCGCGTTTCAGGACATTTTGAAAAACGCCGGCGTCACCGCCAACCTGCGCCTCGAAAAAGGCCACGACATCGACGCCGCCTGCGGCCAACTCCGCCTCAAGCAGGAGACCGCGGAAGGAATCATCGAGGCCCCGGCGAAGCGCTAACCGGTAGGGAGCATTTTCTCGAGGTCCTTGAGCATCTTGAGCGACTCGACCATGGACTGATACATCAGCCAGGTCAGCACGAGCGTGCCGACGCTGATTGCGATTTTCCAAGCGGGCGCCAACTTCGGGTGCCACCAAACCAGCGGCAATGCCAAGGGCCCGACGCTTCCCACCGCAAGCACGATCAACCAGGTGCGGAAATACCACGGCAGATTGCTCGCCGGAATTCGAGGCGGGCCGGATCCATCCAGAAACTCGCCGCAATGTTTGCATTTGATCGCTTCATCTTGGATTTCTTCAGCGCAGTAAGGACACTTTTTCATGATTCGGGTCGGCCACCCCTCGGATGGCGCGGAAAACCTAGCTCCCGCCCCGCGGCGAAACAACCCCGCATTCCGCCACGTAGTCCCCCACCCGTTTCACGATGTTCAAGCTCGCCCTCCTCCTCATCCCCGGCACCGCGTGGGCCGTGCGGCCGTGCCGCATCGAAATCGTCGACAAGGAAAACGGTTGGCCGGTGCCGATGGTCGAGTTAGTGACCACCCACCAGCTCAGCCACGTCAGCGACAACCTGGGCCTGATCGCCATCGACGAGCCCGACCTGCTGGACCGCGAAATCTGGTTCACCGTGAAAGGCCACGGCTACGGCGTGGCCAAGGACGGCTTCGGCTATGAAGGCGTGCGCACCACCCTCAAGCAGGGAGGGACCTTTCGCATCGAAGTCGAGCGCCGGAACCTCGCCAAGCGCCTCGGCCGTCTCACTGGTGCCGGGCTTTTTGCCGAAGGCGAAAAACTCGGAATCCCTCCCCAGCTCCCTGAGACAGGAGTCTTCGGGTGCGATTCCGTGCTCCTCGCGAAGCATGATGGCAAACTCTTCTGGCTCTGGGGCGACACCACCTTGCCCGGCTACCCGCTCGGCGTCTTCCAATCCACGGCCGCCACCACGCCGCTCTTGCCCTTGGCAAAATTCCAGGCACCGCTCGCCCTGTCCTTCAGCCATTTTCGCGATCCGAAGGGCGGCCCCCGAGGCGTCGTCGAAGTCCCTGGAGACGGACCCACCTGGCTCACCGGCATGGTGTCACTACCTAACAATCACCTCGTCGCCACCTATTCGAAGATCCGTGACTACCTCGAGGAATACGAAGTCGGCCTCTGTGCCTGGGACGCCGCCGCAGGGAAATTCCTCCCGGAGAAGGTCCTCTGGAAACAAGCCGACGGCGCGAAGCCCCTCCTGCTCAAGGGCCACCCGGTCCGTTGGCGGGACGCTGCCGGGAAATCCTGGTTACTCTTCGGCGATCCCTTCCCCGACGTCCGTTGTCCCGACGATTTCGACTCGTGGAAAAACCCCGTCACCTGGGAGAAAATCCCCGCCCCGGCCTCACCGCGCAGCGCGGCCGACCACGCGGAAATCAAACCCCATCGCGGCTCCATCGCTTGGAACTCATTCCGCAACCACTGGATCACGATCTTCACTCAGAACCTCGGCAAACCCTCCGCTTTCGGCGAAATCTGGTATGCCGAGTCCGACTCGCCGCTCGGGCCATGGGGACCGGCGACCCAGGTGCTCAGTCACGACAACTACACGTTCTACAATCCGCGCATCCAGACGGAGCTGACGCCGGACGACGCCGCGTTCATTGTTTTCGAAGGCACCTACACCGCCGAGTTCGCGGATCACGCCCAGCCCACGCCGCGCTACAATTACAACCAGATCCTCTATCGTCTGGATCTCGACGCGGCGGGTCCGAGCCGCAAGTAACTCACGCCGTCCTCAACGCGACCAGCGCAGCCAAGGTCGTGGGTGTCGCAAGATTCGCCTTGGTCAGATCCTCAGGTCCGAGTTCGACCTCGAACCGATCTTCCACCGCCGCCACCAATCGCGCGATCGCCAATGAGTCGAGTCCTGCGGCAACCAAATCTCCATCGAGTGGAAAATCCCAGTCCAATTCGAGAACCCCTTCATCATTCAACCAGTCGATTAATTCCGTGGGGGACGGCGAGTTCTTGTTCGTTACTTCCATGTGGGGAAAACGGTGCGATGGCATTTTAGCGGCTTCAAGCGGAAAGGTTGAAAAAAATTTATTTTCTCAGCCGAAGCGGCGGGTGCTCAGAATTCCACCTCCTGCCCCAGCACCGCCACCTCGATGGATCCGCTGTGCAGTCCTTGCAGCGCTTCCTCGAGTTTGAGGGCGCTATCCGGTTCACCGTGGACCAGCCAGACACGCTCTTTCGGCCCGGTGATCCGGTCGAAATAACCGAGCAACTCCGAGTGGTCCGCATGTCCGGAAAATGAATCGATCGCCTCGATTCTCGCCCGCACCTTGAAGCGGTCCCCCAGAATCGGCACCTCCCGCTCATGATCGCGGATCCGGCGGCCCAGCGTGTTCTCCGCGCAATAGCCGACAAACAGGATCGTGGTTTTCGGATCGCCGATGTTGCGTTTCAAATGATGCAGGATCCGCCCGGCCTCGCACATCCCCGAGGCGGAAATGATGATCGCCACCCCGATGACATCGTTCAGCGCTTTCGATCCGTTCACCGAACGCACTAAGGTTAGATTCTCGAAGCCGAACGGGTTCTGCTTCTCAAACAACGATTCATAGACCTCCTGATTGAACGACTCCGGATGAAGTCGGTAAATTTCCGTGGCGCTCACTGCCATCGGGCTGTCCACGTATACCGGAATCTCCGGGATGGCGCCTTGCTCGAAAAGCTCGTTCAACACGTACAACAACTGCTGCGTCCGCTCGACGGCGAAGGCCGGGATCAGGATCTTCCCTCCCCGCTGCACCGCCTGACGGATGATCTCCGCGAAGTGCGCATCCACCCCCGGCGGAGCATCGTGCTCGCGCCCACCGTAAGTGCTTTCCATGAGCAGGAAATCCACGTCCTTCACCGGCACCGGATCTCGCAGGACCTCGTTCGCACCGCGCCCGACATCCCCGGAAAACAGAAACCGCTTCTTCTTGCCATCCGCATGATCATCCACTTCCAACAAAACCTGCGCACTCCCGAGGATGTGCCCGGCATCGATAAACGTCACGGTCACGCCATCGGAAACCGGGATCGGCCGGTCATAGCTGATCGTCACGAACTGGCGCAGGCAGTGCTCCGCATCCTGCTCGTCGTAGAGCAAGGTCGCCGGCTCAAGCCCTTCCTTCTTCCGATGCTTGTTCAGCCAGTCGATGTCGCCCTCCTGGATCCGCGCGCAATCCGCGAGCATGATCTGACAGAGGTCGCGCGTCGCATGCGTGGTGTAGATATTTCCGGTAAAACCCTTCTTGGTTAGGTTCGGCAGGTTGCCGCTGTGGTCGATGTGCGCGTGGGACAAGATCACCACATCGATCGACTTCGGATCAAAGTGCGGGAAGCAGCAATTCACCTCGTAGGCATGCTTGCGCGAGCCCTGATAGAGCCCGCAATCGAGGAGGATCCGCTTGCCGTTGATCTCCAACAGATGCTGCGATCCCGTGGTGGTGCCCGCGGCACCGCAAAATTTCAGTTTCATGGGGTATTGAATGTAAGGGTGAAATCAAACGATCTACCCCTACAAGCTAAGCGAGAAAACCAAAGAGTCACGCCCGCTTGCTTCAAATTGTTCGCGGCGCGATGGCGGCAGGTCCAAGACCGTGGCCGCGGCGTACCCGAGCTTCGCCTTGAAAAAGTCCGCCGCGCGGTTGCTCAGGGCGAACACCCTGCCGATCCCGCGCTCTCTGGCCAGGGCCTCGGCGTGATGCACCAGCTCGATCCCGTAGCCACGCCCTTCGTGCGCCTGCTTCACATACAGGCAGGCCACCTCGGCGCACCCTTCCGCAGGATACTCGTGCAGCGCCACGCAACCGACGACGTTGTCATCAATCGCCATCACCCGGAAATCCCCGATCCGCGACTGGATGTCCTCATACGTCCGCGCCACCAGCTTCGTCCGGCGCACCGAGCGCCCGATCATGCCTAGCAACTCGGGAATATCCTCCTCGCGCAGCTCGCGGATCACCCGATAGCTGTCCGCGTGGACCATCGTGCCCACGCCTTCGTTGGAGAAAAGTTCGTCCACCAGCACGCCTTGGCGGCGGCCGTTGAGCACATGCACCCGCGGCACCCCGCGATTGCAGGCCGCCGCCGCCGCCCGCAGCAGCGCGGCACCGTTCGTGTCGCTGCGAGACGCCAGCGCCTCCGCATCCGCCGCGCGGATGGCGTGCGCCGGCGCGCCATCGATGAGAATCGCCTCTTCAAGCAGCGTGATGATCTTCGCCACGCCGATCCCGCGGGCGAAATCGACGACCGGAAGATCCAGTGGCCCGGTCGCCGAGGCATCAATGATCGCGGATTGGCCGCGGCCGAGAATTTCCAAGGCCTCTTTCACCGCCAACGGATCGGTGATGGGCCGGGACACGCGCGCGGCCATGATTTCGCACTCCAGCGTCCAGTCGTAGAGGTCCTTCAAATCCCCCCCGAGCACTCCGAGCACCAGCTTCACGCCGAGATCTTCCAAAACCGCCAGGTCCAGCAGCGTTTCCGCCACCGCGGGTTCGGGCAAAAGCCCGGCCTCGATGAGCACGAAGAAAATCTTCCCCCGGAATTGAGGAATGTATTGGAGAACCTCCCGAACGTCACTTTGCTGCGCCACGCCCTTTTCCTACCAAACCCACGCCGCCCCGCAAGCGCCGCGACCGCCGGAGCGCGGAATTTATTCCGCCGTGAACCCGTGAGACACCGGCCCCTGACGATTATTTCAGGATCTCCAATTTCAAATCCTCTGAGTTTGCCTTGAGTTCCGGCGCATACATCGCTTCCGCGGTCGCGGGCAGGGCTTTGTAAATCCCGGGAGCCTCGGCGCGGAGTTGATAGCGCAGGGTGTTCGTCCCGCGCGGCAGGGCACGGATGAAGAAGTCCACCGTTTGATCCCGCGGCTCCATGTAGGCACTCAGCCCGCCGCTGCCGACGTAGCCACTGAGGGCGTCGAGCGCTTCGAAACCGGCGGCTTTGGCGTCGGAGAAAATCAGGTATTCGTAGTCGTTCTTGCTCTCCAGCACGAGCTCCACTTCCACGCGATCTCCGGAGGCCAGCTTGGC
>JAYWDF010000023.1:0-2760 GCA_043779985.1 Akkermansiaceae bacterium
ACGGTTTCCTCGACGGAGCGGACATTCGCCGCGCGCACGTGGCGGTGGCGGTTCGCGGCGATGCACATGCCGACCCCGGAGGTGCAGGCCAGGATGCCGAAATCGTAGGTGCCATCGGCCACATTGCGGGCGACGAGGTTCGCGTAGTCGGCATAATCGACTGATTCATGGGACTGGGTGCCGAAATCGAGCACTTCGTGCCCGACCGCTTTGAGGTGCTTGGCGACAGCGTTTTTCAGATCGACGGCGCCGTGGTCGGCTCCGATGGCAATGCGGAAGGTAGGATGGCTCATGGACAGGCAGTGATTCAAAGCCGGGAAAGCCGACTTGCAAACCGCAAATTTCAGCGATTTCCCGAATCAATCCTCCGCCGCGCGCACGTCCTGAATGATCAGTTGCAGCGTCGTCCGTCCGCGAAAGGTGTTTCGATCAATCGTAAACGCGATGTCCCACGGCGGATCGGGCAGGGGATACTCGCCGCCGCCGAAAAAGACGGCATCTTGCTCGTGGTAGCCCTGGCGCAGCATGAAGCGCAGGTGGTTGTTCTTCATGTGCAGCGGCGAGCGGCTCAGGCCGACCTCGCGGGAAATGAAGACGGGCTGGGGATTTCCGCTGCCGAAGGGTTGCAGGAGATCGTAGCTGGCAAGGAATTCTAGCGAAAGCTGGTCGAAGGAAATTTCCGCGTCATACATCAACTTGGGTTGGCGCTGTTCCGGATCGCTGTGGTTTAAAACGTAAGCGGCGAAGTTCGTCCGGAACTCGTCGAGATTTTCCTCCTTGATGGAAAGTCCCGCCGCCATCGCGTGGCCGCCGCCGGCGATCAGGTTTTCCTCACAAGCGCGGATCGCCTCCACCAGCGAGATCCCCTCGATGCTGCGACCCGAGCCTTTGCCGACGCCGTCTTCATCGATGGCGATGACGAAGGTCGGCTTGTAATACTGCCGCATCAGCCGCGAGGCGACGATGCCGACCACGCCGTGATGCCACGAGCGCGAACCCAGCACGATTACCGGATCGCGCTCGGGATCGAAGTCGCGGGTAAGCATTTCCACCGCTTCGCGACGGATCAGGCCTTCGTGGGTCTGGCGCTCTTTGTTATAAGCATCGAGCTTTTGCGCGAGCTCGTGGGCGAGGCGGCGGCAGTCGGTCGTCAGCGTCGCCAACGCGTCCTCCGGCACATCCATCCGCCCCGCTGCATTGAGTCGCGGCCCGATGCGGAAGCCGACGTCCATCGAAGTCGCAGTGCCGTTCATCCCGGTGACTTCCTGCAGCGCCCGCAGGCCGGGATTGAGGGTGCTGGGTAAATGTTTCAGGCCGTGACGCACCATCAGGCGGTTTTCTCCGATCATGGGGACGATGTCGGAAATCGTCGCGACAGCCACCAAATCGATCAGTTCTTTGAGATCGAGATCCACCGGGCGGGTCTTCAGCATGGCGTGGCCAAGTTTGAAAACGACGCCTGCCGCACACAGGTAGGTAAAATCAGTGCCGCATTTCGGATTCACCAGTGCGCAGCAATCCGGCTTTCCCCCGGGATCCGGCTCGTGGTGGTCGACGATGACCACATCGATCCCGTCCGCCCGCAGCGCCGCCACTTCGTTCACCGAGACTGTCCCGCAGTCCACGGTGATGAGCAAATCCGGCTTCGGCCCCTCCGACATGCAGCGGGCGAGCGCGGCGGTGCTCAGGCCATAGCCTTCCGGCCCGCGCCGTGGGATGAAATAGCGTGGCGTCAGGCCATAAGCCATTAGGATCCGCCGCATCAGGGTGATCGAGGTCACTCCATCGACGTCGTAGTCCCCATAGATACAGACATTTTCCTTCCGATCGATGGCAAGTAACACCCGCTCAACCGCAATTTTCATGTCGGGAATGAGAAATGGATCCGCTAAATCCCTCAGTCGCGGCCGCAGGTAGCCCTCCAGATCGACGCCGGCGGGAAGCCCCCGTTGGCGGATCAGGTGCTCGAGGATCGGTGGAAATGAGCTCGACGAACCGTTTGTCTGTTTTTCAAACGGTTCACCGCGCGCAATCCATTTGAACGGCTGGGCTCGCATGAAGTGGCTGCGACCCTAGGGGCGGATGCGAGGCCGACACAAGATCCGAAACGAAAAGCGTGCAAATGTGCCCAGTGCGTCAGGATGTCATAGCGGAAGTGCGACAAATTGTCCTGAAACCAAGGGGCTTTTCGCGCGGAAGATCTGTCGGGAAATCTCGAATCCATTGATTAAAAGTAAATTAGGGGATTTGAGTCGATCCCGGCACATTCGCTGCAAAAGGCACGCCATCATCAAGCGTTAGCAAGCGCACGAACCCCAAACCAAACCACCTCATGTCAAAAATTCTCGGTATCGATCTCGGAACCACCAACTCGTGTATGGCTGTCATGGACGGCGGCGAGTCCACTGTTCTTGAAAACTCAGAAGGCGCGCGCACCACTCCATCGGTGGTCGCCTTCGCGAAAAACGGCGAGCGCCTCGTCGGCCAAGCCGCCAAGCGCCAAGCGGTCACCAACCCGCAAAACACGATTTTCTCCGCCAAGCGCTTCATCGGCCGCAAATTCGCCGAGCTGAAAGACGCCGACAAACGCGTGCCTTACACCATCGTCGCCGCCGCCAACGGCGACGCCCACATCCAAGTCGAAGTCGCCGGCGAGAAGAAAACCTACTCGCCGCAGGAAATCGCCGCGATGGTCCTCGGCAAGCTCAAGGCCGATGCCGAAGCCAAGCTCGGTGAAAAAATCACCCAGGCCGTCATCAC
>JAYWDF010000024.1:0-2759 GCA_043779985.1 Akkermansiaceae bacterium
GCCAAATTTTCGACTGCGCACCGCACGGAAGATCTTCTTGGCCTCCTCGAGCGGAGAAGCGCCATCGCCAAGGTCGTAAGGATCGGTGCTCCAAAGGACGGCGGCGGAGATATTCAGAATACGCAGGCGGCGCTGGAGGTCGGCTGCGGCCTGCATGATGGGGTAATACTTGGTCTGCCCACGAAAAAAGCAGTTGTAGAGATCGTGAATTCGGGCGCGGTTTTTCGGGTGGAAATCCCCCCAGCGAACCGAAAGGTGATCTTGGAAATAGCGTCCTACGAGGTCATGTCGGTTGCCAATGCCACCGGGAATAACCCGGTTCGAGGCAAGGAGAAGTCGGGGAGTTTCGATTCCACCACAGCAAACGACAAACTGCCGGGCGCGAACGGTGCGGGTGAGGCCCGAAAGGTTTTTCAGCTCAAGGCTGTCAATACGGGTGCCACTCGCATCGGGAATGATCTGTGTGACATTGGCCCGGAGTAACAGGGTGATATTTTCTGCCGCATCCAGCTTGGGGCGGTAAAGGACCGAGAAATTCGGCTCCGGTGCCCAGCGGGAGTAAATGCACTCGGCGATGGCCGGATCGAACGCCGGACGTCGAATGCCGAAGGTCGCATGAATATCCTCCTCGAACGCGGTATCCCGCAGGCCCATGATCTGCCCGGCGCGTGGATAATACGGGTGGAGATCGTCCCGGGTGAAGGGCCAGCCGCTCTCGGCCACCCAGTCGCGTTTTTCAAAATCGATTGCTGCAAGAGGCAGTGCCTGGCCGCCCCACAGGGTGGTGGTGCCGCCAAGCACTCGGGCACGACCCTCGTGGATGCCGGTGTGCGTCTTGCCTCCATCGGCCATGTGGCCACGGTATAGGTCGGTGGTCGCCTCCTCAGCCACCTCACCGCCCCCTTCCACCATGATCACCCGCTGGCTCCGGCCGATGAATTCAGTGGCAAGACTGATGGCCGCCGCACCCGAACCAATGATGCAGAGATCGGCACCGGAAAGGTGGGAATCGGTGGCGTTGGAAAAATCAATGATCACGGGTGCGGCATTCCGGCAAGTGCTGCTTCGGCCGCTTGTTCGAAAATCCCCCACTCCGCAGGAGTGCGCGCGGAGTGACTGAGAGCTTCGGCAACGTTGCTGCGAATGCGGGAAGGTTGTGTTGATGAAAACAACGTGATGCCGAGCGGGTTGTCGTGCAGGGCAAGTCCAAGAATCAAACCCGCGAGGGCGCTTCCCTGCGGTGCGCCCAAGGCTTCCCAGTTCCGGGCGACGTCGGCCGGGGCGACTTTCAGTGCGGCCTCGAGCGCCGGTAGAATTTTAAGAGCCCCGTGGGTGTTGACGAGACGGTTGGCGTCGGGCGGCAATTTGCGGCGGTTCCATTGACCGAGGCAGTTGGCGATCTGAACCACACGGGTGACGGCGGGATTGTTCTCAATGATCGGCGGAACAAGTGGAAAATCACTACCGAGACCGAATGCACGAATCTTGCCCGCGGATTTCACCTCTTCCAGGAATTCCAGAAGTCCCTCGGTCCGGCTGTCTTCCAAGCTGGCTTCGTGGAGTAGAAAAAGGTCGATGTGGTCGGTGCCGAGTTCGCGCAGGCTCGTTTCCAAGCTTGCTTGGGCACTTGCGACATCAAAACGATTCTTCTTCACACCCGCGCTGGCTCGGGCGGACAAAATCTTTCGCACCGATGGATGGATGGATGCCACGCGGCGGGCCAACCCCATCAGCATTCTCCCCCGGGAAGAACCGCCCAAGGCAGGAGGCTCCATGCCAAACTTGGTGGTAATCGTGATCTCATCCCGACAACCGGTCTGGGAGACGAAGCGCCCTAACACACCCTCAGCCTGACCATGCCCGTAATACCGGGCCACGTCGAAATGACGGATGCCAACATCGAATGCCGCCGCCAACAGGGCCTGTCGTTCAGGTTCATTACCCGGGCGCATCAAGCCGGCGCATCCGTAGCCAATCGCCGTGGTGGACCATCCCGTATCGCCAAGAAGGATTCTACGCATGGTCTTGGGTGTGTTTCGGAAAAGGAACCAATGGTCCCATTTCAGCGGTGACCTCCTCGATCGGCAGCACCCGGATGCGATTGAGTTTGCGCGACAAAAGGTAGGTCCGGCTGCTTACTGGAAGTCGCTCACCCAGATGACGCCTGCAAAAAAGCAGTGCATCCAGGTAGGCTTTCAGTGTAAGCGGCAGATAGTGGAGGCGCACTCCGTGCACAATTCCGGTCAGAATGGTTCCGGGCAAATGATAGAAAACATGCGGCATAGGAACATTCCACAAAACGTGTGAAATATCATTGCGCCGCTCCAACCGGCGGGCACGGGAAGCGTCACGCACCGGCGAAGTGTGATGATGGATCGGATCGGCCATTCCCAAGCGAACGACGTAGCCGTGTTCCAGCATCCGAATACACAAATCGCGTTCCTCGCCCATATAGAAAAGCGGTTCGCGGTACCCGCCCACCCCTAGGAACACGTCCTTGCGGATCGCATAGGAAGCTCCGAGATAGGAGGGGCAAACATAGATTTTTTTGTCATCCGGAGCGTTGCTTCGCAGGATATCGTCCTCGGTAATTTGGATATAGGGAATCGCGACAGCTCCGATCTGCGGATCATTGAACTCGGCCAAGGTTGTCTCGACGCAGGTGTTGGAGGAAAAGACCGAATCATCATCGATCGGGAACAGGATGTCAGCGGATGCCATCCGCGCCCCTCGGTTTCTAAGGACGCAGGGACCGTTGG
>JAYWDF010000025.1:0-8015 GCA_043779985.1 Akkermansiaceae bacterium
GTGGTGCCTACGGTGGATTTGAACTGCAGTGAGATCTCGCTGTTCGCCCCGGTGCGCGTGAAGCTGGCGATGGCGAGGTCTTCCACTGCGTTGTTGCGCACTAGGAACTGGCCCATCATGCCGCCGTCCTCGTGATTGAGGAAATGGCAGTGGAACATGAACGGGTTCGTGTTGCTGGCGAAGTCGTCGTATTTGGCGATGACGCTTACCGTCTCACCCTTGGGGATGTAAACCGTGTCCTTCCAGCCGGATTCGTAAGGGGCGGCGAGGCCGGTTGAAGTCACCTGAGTCCCGCCCGTGCGCGAGATGATGTTGAACTTGATGTCATGGATGTGGAGCGAATGGCCGAAGATGTTCCCTGCGGAAACGGTCCATTTTTCGACGGCATTCAGGTTGATCGTATGGTTGAACAGCGTCGGAGTGTAACCGATGTTATCAAACTTGAAGCCGGGGGTAGTGCCATTGCCGCCTGTGATGGCAATGGTGCGCGTGTTGGTGACATTGGCGTTGGTCCAGTAAGTGTTGTTGGCGAGAGTGGTCGGCAGCGTGGTGATCGGATTGGCAGTGGCCGCAGTGACATTGATGTGCAGCAAGCTGAAATCCGTGTTGTTGAGCAGGCTGCCGTTTTCACCGCCGGAAGCTCCGGTCGGTAGCTGCGGGTTGCCTTCCTGACCGGGAAAGCCGAAGATCTGACCCGAGTTGTAGGCCTTCAGGTCGAGCGAGCTGCCGAGGGTGTCCGAACCGAGGTTGACCAAGATTTCCACCCGTTCGCCGACCATCAGGAACATCCGGGTCACCGGCACGGGCGTGTTGACGAGCCCCTGGTCGTTGGCGATTACGTAAAAAGTGCGGTTGTCGCTGAATCCGAGGTTATAGCCGCGCTGGATCTCCGCGTTGAGGATGCGCAACCGGATATACTGCTTGGGCAGACTGACTTGGGGTGGATACAAGGTCGCCGTGGTGCCGCTGATAGATGCATTGGTCGGTGTGCCGTTGACGAGCATGAAATCGCCGTAGTTGTCGAGGGTGGAAGTCGTGCCGTCGGTTTGGATGTATTGGTTCGAACCAAATTCATTGGGAGCCACAAAGCGGCGACTCGTCAACGCGAGAGGGATGTCGTCCACCCCGTAGGTTCTCGGCAAGGCCAGCGCCGCCTCCTGCGGATCGCGGACGATGATGAAGCCGCCCGCACCCATCGTCAGCTGTTTCTGCGTCGTGATGTGAAGATGGGGGTGATACCAGTAAGTCGCCGCGCTGTTTTTGACGGTGAAGGTGGGTGACCAGGTGGTCCCGCTCGGAATCACCTGGTGCGGGCCGCCGTCCATGATCGCCGGGATATGGAATCCATGCCAATGGACGGTGGTGGTGTCGATCGGGACATTGTTCGTCACGTTTAAGCGCACCGCATCACCTTGGTTCATGATCAGGGTGGGTCCCCACATCAGCTGGCCGTTGTAGCCGAGTGTGGTGGTCGCGGTGCCCAGTGTCGATGGTGCCGCGTTGTTGGCAGTCAACCTGAGGTTTGTGCCGAAATAGGGGAATTGTTTGCTTTTTTGACTCAGCGTCAGATTGAAGGTTGTGCCGGTGATGATGTCGGGGATGTAGAGCGGATTGTAGGTTTGCCAGGTGGTGTCGGTGACGAGGATGGCGGCGGTGGTGGTGAGGTTACCGGCGCCATCGAATGCGGTGGCGGTGATGCCATTGGTTCCGAAGGCCAGTGGCACGGTCGCGGTCCAGGTGGAAAATCCGTTGCTGCTGGAGGCGACGACGTTGTTCACCTTGACGCCACTGATGCCGGAGAGCGCGTCCGAACTGGTGCCAGTCACGACAATTGTGTTAGACGTGGTCGAGGTGCCGCTCGCGGGCGAAGTGATCGCGACGGCCGGTGCAACGGCATCCTGCAAGGAGAAAACGATATTGCTGTAAGCCGACGAGCCGACGCCGTTCGATGCCAGAACCCGGTAATAATAGGTCCTGCCGCTGGTGAGACTTGAGAATGCGGCGGTCGAGCTGGTGACGTTCTGTGAGACGACATTGGCGGTGAACGCGGAATTCGTTGCGATCTGAACCGTGTAGCCTGTCGCCGTGCTTACCGCTGGCCAAGAGAGGGTTTTGAAGGTTCCCGAGTTGTAGGCAGACAGGTTCGCAACCGTCGGTGCGGCAGGTGCGGTGGGAGTTCCGTTGGTGACTGACAAGCTTGCCGCACGTGTGGCATTGCCGCTGCCGTTCGTGGTGTTGGTGAAGCTGACCGTGTCGTTATAAGTTGCCGCGGCGAGGCTGTTGGCGGCCGCCGTATTGATGGTGGCCGTCACGGTGGTGGAGGCGCCGGCGGCCAATGTCCCGCTGTTACTGGAGAGCGTGAGCCAGTCGGCGGCCTTTCCCGCTGTCCAGGCCATGGTGCCGGTGCCATTGTTGGTGAGGGTATAGCTGGCGCTCGAAGGCAGGAACGCGCCACCGCCGGCGGCGCCTGAAGAGGATAACCCCGATGCGGGTGTCACTGCGAGCACGGGTGCTGCGGTGACCACGGTGTAGGAGGCCGCGCTGCTGGTGGTGACGGTATTGCTATTGTCCGTGGCGGCGATGGTGTAGCTCACCGTGGTACCAGTGGTTTGCAACGAGATCTGAGCGCCATAAACACCGTCACCTGCGGTTCCGTCATTGTGAGCACCATCATCGAGCATCGGGAGTGTGACCGCCGCGCTGCCGGTGGTGGTGACGACGGTGATGTCGTCGATCGTGACCTTTGGCGGAGGTGTCGCGGTAGTTGAGCCCGAAAATTGGAAGCGAATTTTAAGCGTATTGACCCGCTCAGCGGCAATCAGATCATAGTGGAAAGCGGTGACGTAGCCGTGATTGCTGCCTGTAAGTTCGCTGATTCGCGTATTCCACGTCGTGCCGTCGGTGGAAGTTTGGAATGTCCACCCATTGGGTGATGTCAGATCCTGTGTGGCTACCCAGAACTCAATATAACCCGATGTCCCGATGGCATTGATCGAATTCGTTGTGGTCACCATGGTTTGTGTTGCTGTGGCGGAGCCCTTACTCATTTCCAAGCCATAAGCATTGCCACTGCCGTGATTGGCTGCCGCTGTTTGTTTGACGTTGCCCGCACCGCCTCCGGTGTTTGTGATCGTCCATGGATTGATCGCATTGGTACCAGTCCATGGATTTGCCGCTGCCGCGGCCATGGTCTCGGTGAACACCGTGCTGGTCGCCGGAGTGCCGCCGCCATTGTAGGTCAACTGAGCTGATGAAATCGTGGCACCTGAGCCAGCCAGGATCGTCGCATTGACCCACGGACTATCCAGATTGGTAGGAACCGCTGGGGTGGTCGCGATCGAGGTGATGGTGGGAGCGGTGGTCGTGCCGGCGCCGGTTAGAGAGATGTCGAATGCTGCACCTACGCTGGTATCGCTGCTGGCAATGTGCAGGGCAGCGGTCTTGCTGCCGACGCCGGTGGGAGCAAAGCGCAGGTTCATCGTCGTACTGCTGCCTGCGGCGATGCTGCTGGCAGGAGGCGTGGTCACGCTGAAATTCGCGAGGTTGGCACCATCTATCGTGGTGCCTGTGATGGTCAGCGCGGTGCTGCCGTTGTTGCGAATGGTGAAAGTCTTCGAGAGTGTGGAGCCGACCGCGACATTGCCATAGGCGACCGTGCCGGTGCCATCCGTGATGGGGGTGTTGGTGGGTTGCTCGACCACGATTTGCTGGACGGCGGCGGGTCCGGTGTAGCGAACGATGACTTCGTTATCGAGCACGAGATTGGATGACCAGATGAACTGCGCGCCGCTGGTGCTGAACTGCGCGGGGAAATTGGTATAGGCAGGCTTGTTGTTCACGCCTACGGTGGCCTCAGTATAGGTTGTGGCGGCGGGCCATCCGGAGTCGCTGAATGTTTTCGAAAACCAATTCGAAGGCACCGCATAATGCAGCGCATAGGCCGTCTCGGTGAGGGTGTGGGTGGTGGAAACAGCCGATGAGTCGTGCGTGCCATTTGCGAGATCGGTCACCAGGCTGGGGTTGTCGAGTGGGGCGATGTTAAATGACTGCGCCTTCCAGTTTCCATTGGTCACCGTGCCGTCACTGAAGCTGGCCATGAGCCCGCCGTCTCCGGGGTGATAAGCATCTGTGCCGCTGAGTTCGGTGCCGAGGCCGAGGTTTTCCTCCCAGTCCACGAGTTTGATCGCATAAGTGATCGGCCGCTTGGCCTTGAATTTCACCACGCAGGAATTGAATGGCGTGTAGGGCACTGGATCCACGGCGATGAGTGTGCCATTTACATAGAGCTCGAAATAGTTATCTGCAAAAATATAGCCGGTGATGACTTCACCATCGGCATCGACGACGACGGTCGGCACATTGGAAATCGCGGTCGCTGCGGCCGTGATATTTGCCGGGGTCACCCCGGTGACGTCGTTGTAAAGATCGCCTGCTTTGTTCGCGGTGGTGAATTGGGTGGCGGATGGCACGGTCCAGACGGTGCCGTCGGCGGCGGTGATGCTGCCCACGCCGCTCACGCGCTGACCTGCGGGCAAGAGATTGGTCGTGGTCGTGGTGGCGCGGCCTTGAGTGATCGATGACGTCGCGACGGTGCGCACGGCAAACACCGGATAGCTTGATGTATAGGGTTCGTAACTAACAATACCTTGTTGGTTTCTCGATGGCGTCGAGGTGGTCGTCACTCCGAAATCCACGAGCCACGCCTGTGTCGGAGTTCCCGTTTTCACACTGGTGGATGACCAGTGGGCGGTGGCGGTCGCTGCAGGAAAGAGCGTGCGATTGATGCACGGTGCGGTGGTAACGGCTGAAGCAGTGGCTCGCGAAAGGTCCACGAGCGATTGGAGCTCCTTTACATTTGGCAAACGCCAATCGGAATAACCGGCGAGCGAAAGTCCTTCGGCATAGCTGAGCGCGTTGGCCCAAGTCATCGCGGACGATGGCACCTGCGTCCACATCAGGCCGGTGTCGAGATCGGTGATAGTGCCGTTGAGATTGTTGTAATAGTTGTGACCTATGGTCGGCAAGGCGCCGCGGACATAACGTGCATGAAATCGTAGCGCACCCCCGGCGCTGATCGTCGAGGTCTTCGGATGCGGACCCACGCCGCCGCCGGTATTGGTGGCCCATGCCTTGGTGTTGTCTCCGTAGAACAAATCGCTGGTCCAGAAATACCCAGGCGTGCCGCTCGCGTTGTTGACGAAATAAGTGCTGTTGAGCGCGGGATTGAGATCGTGATTGAGAATACAGAACGCCTCCTGAGCCGTTGGCAAGCGCCAGTCGGAGTATCCACCCAACGTGAGTCCCGCCGCGCCGGCGATCGCGTTTTCCCAAGTCATCTCGCCGCTGTCCACCTTCTGCCACATCAGGCCGGTGACGTTGTCGGTGATGGTGCTATTTCCGTTGTCAGTGAATGATGGGGCGTTGCGGGTGTAATCGCTGTCTTCGCCGAAAGTCGCGGTCGCACTGAGTGTTTGGCCGGTGTCGGGTAGCTTGAGCATGGAAGGCCCGGCCATCGGGTAGTAGTTGAATCGCGCGGCGCTGGTGTAAGTGCCTGTGGTGGTGCCAACGGTGGCTCCACTGGGAGCTTCACGCTGAACGGCGACGGTGTGCGCGATGCGATTTTCCTGCCAGGCCACATTGTAAGTCGTGCCGCTCACCGTGTAGGTGAGAGCGTATTGATCTTTTGCCGGACGCGTGAAACCGGTGATCACCGCGCCTGCGAGGGGCGATCCCGCCGCGGCGATGCTGCCGACTGTCGGCTGCGGATCGATCTGGCCGCCGTAGTTCACGACATTTCCGTGCATGGCATTCATCAGATAGGGACTCTGCGGCCCGGTCGCCGCAGTGCCACGGGCGTGGTAGTGATAACCCCAGGAGCCATGATCGTGGCCGCCATCGGCATCGAGTGCGAGTTGGGCGCTGCCGTCCGGTTCGAGGTAACCGTAGATGGGATAGCCATCGAGGGCCCAGGCAACGGGCTTGTCATTGCCAAGCACCGCAGTCAGATGGGTGGGCGCGATATGATAGTGATAGTCATCCGCCTTGCCGCAGTGACCGCCATATTGGTCAAGCTCACCGATTGCTTGGGAGAACTGCCCGGTATTGTTGCGTGGATTGAAAATCGCAATGCCATTCGCTGCGATGGCGACAGCTCCGCGGAGGAAATTCCCCGTGAGCGAAATCGGCGAGGTGGCGGGTACGGGCACCATCGGGATTTTCCAAATGTTTGGTTGGCCATAGCCCAATGATCCCGTGTCGGGCTCCGAGTTGGTGACATTGCCGAAGTATGCCAGCGTGATGGGAAGCTGTTGTTGCCATGAAGTGATGCCCACCATTGGACTTGGCATCAGCGACGCACTCGGCATCGAGTCACCTTCGACATAGAAACTACTGGCATCCCAATAGTAGCGGACTTTCGGCTTTAATGGCTCGAAGGAGGAGATCATCAATGCTCGATTGTCCGCATGGGCTGGGCTTGCGCCAAGCGCGAGGTAGCATGCGGCAACTGCAGCGACGAGTAGGTTTCGTGTCATGATTCGTAACGTATTCTAGCGGAATTATGGAGTCTCGGAGAGAATGCTATAAAAGGCACTTCCGGCAGGCGGTGCGGGATCGCTGAACGTGAGGTTGGAGGCACTCAATGACGTGGTTGCGCCGGTCGTTGGCGCCCAGAATCCGTTGGTCAGATCGGTGCATCGATACATGGTTTGCGTGGCGGCGGTGTTTTGCGCAACCGTCACGGAAAACTTGCCGGACTGGAGAGTGGGGTTGGTGGTGGCCGCCGTGGTGGCGGTGGTGTAGCGCCCGAGATCAAAGCGCAAGCGATAGTAATAACTCTGCCGGGCGGCGGTCATGGCATTCACGCCGGCGACGAGGAGGTTCGCGTTCTCGTAAGGGTCGGCTTGAAGGTCGAAAAATTGATCGGTGCCAGTTTGAAGTCGGATGATCTTGTAGCGGTCGTCGCGGAGGGCCCGTCCGCCGACGGTGGGAGTGCTGGTGTCGAACCGTTCGGAGTAAAGACGCGGGCGAGTTACCGGTTGATTCAGCAAAACCGGCAGAAGACTTTGGGAATCGAGGGTTACGCCCGCTGGCACGGTGCCTGACACAGAGATGCCGGCCAGCTCAAGGATGGTGGAATAGATGTCCACGACCTGTGAGAGCACGTCCGATGTGCGGCCCGGCGAGACGACCCCCGGTCCGCGAATGTAGAGCGGCACGCGCATACCGCCCTCATAGAGAGATCCCTTGCCGCGGACGGAGGAATATGGAGTCTGAATCACTTGGGTGTCAGTACCATTGTCACCGAGGAAGATGACCGTGGTTTTCGTGAGGTCCACAGCGGCGAGCAGACGGCCGATCTCCTTGTCGAGCGCCTGGATGGAGGCCTCGAAGTATAAATGTCGGTTGGCATTCGTGATTGCCGCCGGGTCGGGATTGAGCGTGGCGTAGTTCGGGCAGAGAGTCGTCGGTGAGGGGAGGTGGAAAGGGAAATGCGGCGCATTGAAGGCGACCCACGCGAACCATGGCTTGTTCGCTGCGGTCTGTGCTTGGATCCAGGGGACGGCGTCGTTGACTAAATCCGTGGTGGCGTAGGTCGTAGTCAGTGTGCTGCTGGTGCCAGCGGTCGTGCCGTCGGTTACCACCTTCGTCCAGCTCGTGTAACTGGCGACTTCGCCCGCAAGACATCCTGCGTAGGCTGGCCAACCGCCAATGAGGCTGGGGCCTTTGTTTGCGTTCGCGCCGCCGCTGGCCGTGAGGTGCCATTTGCCGAATTGTTTGAGCTGATAACCAAGCGCGCTATTGGCCGCGAAGGCGTCGGGCAGGGTGAACTCGGTCGTCTTGAGGAAGTTGTTCGCTGTCGCGGAAACTACGTCACCGGTTCCGGTGCGGAGGCCGTAGCGCCCGGTTAACATCGCTGAACAATAAAGGGTGCTGCGAAGTCGCAGCGATAGCGGAGACTTCGTCTGCGCCCTTGGTTGAACAAGCCCGGAGCGACGTGTGACGCGCTCTTATCT
>JAYWDF010000026.1:0-2754 GCA_043779985.1 Akkermansiaceae bacterium
CAGGCCTCGGATAAAACCACGCCCACCCGGAAAAAATGGTTCACCGATCTAATCGGTAAAAAGGCAGCGCCACTGCATCCATCCCACGCTTGGCTCCCGAAAAATGCGGAAATCCTCCGCGCCCGGCTCCAAGCCCGCCTCCTCGTCAACCTCGCCGGCGGCGTCATGGAAAACGCCAACGTCTCCCTCGACCGCTACGGCTATCCCCTCATCCCCGGCTCCGCCGTAAAAGGCTGCGCCCGCCGCATGGCGCTCCAAGCCCTCCACGACTGGCACGGAGCGCCGGCTTCAGCCGGCCAGTCCGCATTCCTCGAAACCGACGCCTGCGCCCCTTGCTGCAAAGACTTCACCACCCC
Source organism: Akkermansiaceae bacterium (assembly GCA_043779985.1). GTDB lineage: Bacteria > Verrucomicrobiota > Verrucomicrobiia > Verrucomicrobiales > Akkermansiaceae > Luteolibacter. The sequence continues at coordinate 357 of JAYWDF010000026.1, forward strand.
CGCCGAAATGCTCGCCGCCATCGCCCGCATCTTCGGCTGGATCAAGGACGACTGGAAAACCTCCAGCACATCCGACTTCGCCTGGGCCTGCCATGGTAACGAAACCCACTTGAAGGCCGCCCGCGACCTCCTCCCGCCTCACGACACCTTCGCCGGCACCGTCGCCTTCCTACCCGCCACCCCCAACCGCGATCCCGGCCTCGAACTCGACGTGCTCACCCCGCACCACACCGCTTACCACGAAGGAAAACCCAGCTTCGAAAACGCCCCCGACACCGAAGACCCGGTCCCCGTTTTCTTCCCCGCCATCGCCCCGCAAAAAGACGGCGACCATTTCACCTTCCCCCTCATTCCTCTCCGCCTTGCCCGCCCCGGCGACCTCGCCCTCGCCAAAAACTGGCTCGCTCACGGACTCGAACTCTTCGGCCTCGGTGCGAAGACCCACGCCGGCTACGGCTGGTTCCAAATCATCTCCGATGGCAAACCGGTGTTCGCCGACCGCTTCGAGCCCCGGCTCTCTCCTGTCGAATCGTTCCTCAGGAACTGGGGTGGCAAGCCCATCAACAGCATGAACGCGCGAGGCTTCTCCAAACTCGCGGCCGACTTCGACAAGCCAGCGCTGATGAGCATTTTAGAAACCATCGTCCCGGGCAAAGCGGCGGACTTCAAAGACCCATTCTGGAACCCGTTCAAATCCGACCCCGTTGGCAAGGCGCTTTTGGAAAAAATCCGTCCCCAAATCTGATTCCACCATGCAGCACGCCTCATTCAAACTCGCATTCATCTCGCCCGCTTTCGTCGGCGGCGCGTTTCCCAAGCGGGAAGACCAGAACGGTCCCGTGGCGGAACTCCGCGCCCCTTCCATCCTCGGCCAACTCCGCTGGTGGCACCGGTTTCTTGGAAAACAGGCGTCCGAAGCCCGCATCTTCGGCTCCATTGCGGGTAATTCAGGCACCGCTTCGGGCTTTGCCGTCCGCGTTCTCAACGCACCTGAGCCTGTCCAATCCGCAACCACGCCCCAATCGCTGGGATTAGCGCACTCATACTTCCTCTATGCCCAGGAAATGGACAACGGAATCAACTTCCGGGCCGCATTGCCCGCAGACTCGGGTTTCGATCTCATTCTGATCAACCGCCGTCTTTCGCCAGCCGACTGGAACCAGTTGATTGAAACCACCACCACTTTCGCATGGCTGGGCACTCTCGGGAATCGCTCCCGCCGGGGGTTTGGTGCCCTCTCGATCCGGGAAATCAACGGCAAGACAACCTCATTGCCGGACCCGGCCAGTTTGCTATCCCCGGAGACGGCCTGCTCATTTCCTGACAACTTCAAGCCCCGCGACACCTTCGCTTCATTTGCCACCGAGGCCGGCAACTGGCTTCGAGAGGCCAGAAAGTCGCTGAAGGATTCCGGAAAAAGAAAATCCGACTACTTCGGAAGCATTGCCGACCAAGGGACGTCCCGCCTTGCCAGTCCGATCCTGCTCAGACCGTGGTGCAAAGACGGTGAATTCCACCTCTTGCTCGTCGGTCCAAAGCATCTTCTGATCGAAGTCAGTCGCCCCCAAAGCCCGGAAGGCCAGCCGCCGATGGAGCCGCACTCCAACGATCCCGTCAGCGCCCTCCTCACACCACCATTCACGTTTCCCTCGATCGCAAAATACCAGGCCCAAGTCCAGGAATGGCAAAACTCCGGGCGTCCGGACCTGGTCGTCCGCTTCGTCGAACTGACCCAGGAACCCAAATACGGCGGCTTGAGAAGCCAGGTGTGGTATCCAAAATCAATTCCTTAAAATGGCTCCCGCCATCGCTTAACTCTGCCACCAAGCCCCCCGCCATCTTGACAAGGCCTAAAACCATAGCCAACTTAGCCACATGAAAACCGCCAACATCGCCACCGCAAAAAACCAGTTCAGTCGGCTGATCGATCAGGTGAAGCAGGGCGAGACGATTGTCATCACCGAGCGCAACCGACCGGTCGCGCGGCTTCAGCCGCTGGCCGCAGGCGGGACGCCGCTGGATGCCCTGCATGCCAGCGGCCTGTTGAGTCCTCCTCAATCCTCCCTGGATGTCCCGGCGTTCCTCGCCGCGCCCAGACCCACCATGGCAGCCGGAAGCAGTTTGCGCGACGCCATCCTCAGCGAGCGGGAGGACGAGCGATGATTTTCTGGGACAGCTCCGCGTTGGTCGCCCTGTTGGTGGAGGAAACGGAAAGCGCCGCCCGGCGCACCCAGCTCGAAGGCGATCCGGATCTCGCCGTCTGGTGGGGTACCCCCGTCGAGTGCGAATCCGCCCTTCAACGCCGCCTGCGCGAGGGCTCCCTGCCCGCCGCCGATGCCAAGCTCGCCCGCGAACGCCTCGCCGATCTCGCCGCCGCCTGGCATGAGGTGAACGCCAC
>JAYWDF010000027.1:0-8008 GCA_043779985.1 Akkermansiaceae bacterium
TTTTCCCAACGCGAGATGCGCCAGGATTCCGCAAACTTCTCCACCGGGCTGCGCTCAGCGCTCCGGCAAAGCCCGGACGTGCTCTTTGTCGGAGAAATCCGTGATTCGGAAACCGCCATCACCGCGCTGCATGCCGCGGAGACCGGACACCTTGTCATTTCCACCCTCCACAGCAGCGGTGTGGTGGAGACCCTCGACCGCTTCTCGCACCTCCTCGGGACCGAAAGCGCCGGCGCGCTCAACCTGCTCGCCTCGCAACTCGTCGGCATTCTTTCCCAACAACTACTCCCCCGCCTCGGAGGCGGTCTGTTCCCCGCGCTCGAATACCTGCAAAACGAGGCCGCTACCCGCCGCTGGATTTTGGAAAACCGCCTCACCGAGCTTCAGGACCACCTCCTGAAATCCAACGAGGAAACCAATTGCTCACTGCTTGAATACTTGGTCGCCTCTGTCAAACAGGGCTACCTCGATGCCGACATCGCCCGCGGAGCCTGCGCCCGGCCCCAGGATTTTGATCGCGCGATGCGCGGAATCTCTGGATAACCCCTTCAACCCATGGCCAGCGACATCACCGACTACCTTCGACACACCATCGCCCTGGGCGGCTCGGACCTCCACCTCAGCGCCTGGGCCCCAGCCTGCGCGCGGGTCAATGGCTCGATCGTCCCCTTCGACCAAGAACTCCTCGACCCCGCGACCGTCCGGAATCTGATTCTCGATACGCTCAGCGAATCCCAACGCGCCACCTTGGAACAGGAGTTAGAACTCGACTACGCTCTCCAAGTAGAAGGCGTTGGCCGCTTTCGAGGAAATGTCCATATCGCCCGCGGTCATACCGAGGCAGCGTTTCGCTTTATTTCCCAGGATATTCCCGCACTAGAGACCCTTGGCCACCACTCGGTCATCCATGAGTTTTGCAATTTGCGCAGCGGCCTCATCCTTGTCACCGGCATCACCGGATCAGGAAAATCCACCACGCTCGCCTCGATGGTCCGCCGCATCGCAGAGACCCGGAATGGCGTGATCATCACGCTGGAAGACCCCATCGAATTCATCCACCAGCATGCCTCCTGCTTAATCAAGCAACGCGAAGTCGGCAGCGATACCCGCAGCTTTCCTCGCGCGCTGCGCCAGTCACTCCGCCAGGATCCTGACGTCATTGTCATTTCCGAACTGCGCGATCTCGACACCATCCGCATCGCCCTAACCGCCGCGGAGACCGGCCACCTCGTCCTCGCCACGCTCCACACCGCAGATGCCCCCCAGACGATCGACCGTATCGTCGACGTCTTCCCTGCTGACCAGCAACCGCAGATTATCACCCAGCTTTCCACCGCGCTGGAAGGCATCGTCTGCCAGCGATTGATTCCCCGCGCCGATGGACAAGGCCGCGTGCTGGCCTCGGAAGTCCTCCGCCCGAATCACGCCATCCGGAACTGCATCCGCGAGCACAAGCTCGAACAAATCGTCGGCCTCATGGAGATCGGCTATAAAGAAGGAAACCGCACCATCGACCAGAGTATCACCCATCTCTTCGAGGCAAATATCATCACGCGCGATGAAGCGATTTTCCACAGCCGCGAGCGCAAGAGCTTCGAAGCACCGCCGAAAGAGCCCCGCAAACCCAAATCAATCTGGACCTAACACCCTATGGAAGCCCCGAGCCCCCGCTACATCCTCACCCGCGCCCTATTTCTCATCACTGCGGTGGTGGTGATCCTCTTTGGCATCAGTTTTGTCAAAAAGAAGCAACGCCAGTCCGCCATCATCGCAGAGCTCAAATCCATCTCCAGCGACAGCTCGTTTTTCAAACAATTCTTCGCCGAAGACGCGGAGAAATCGTTGGTCCGTGCCATCGGCCTGATTGCCGAGGCCAATGAGCTTGGGATTGCTCCTGAAGTCATCATCGACCGGGGTTTGGGCATCCAGCCGGATTATTTCCGCACCAAGGAAGGGCCGGACGAACCCACGCCGCGCGAGAAGATCATTCGCTCCAGTCTCCGGGCCAACTACGAAAACTTCCGCAAGCTCGGCTACAAACCGGACTTCCACACCCTGGACACCATGAAGGACGGGACACTCCCACCGATCCCCAGCGGACCCGAAACCGGCAAGAAACCCATCATCGCAACACTCATCGACGCCTCGGTCTCGCCCGGCATCGAAAAGGTCATCGCTAACCTGGAAATCCGACCGCCGTTGTCGGAAGGCCACGCCTCGTCCGATATCGAAATCGCCACAGCCAAGCAACTTGCCCGCGATTTGGCCGATGCCCATATCATCGAGGAACCCGTCAGGGACCGGATCATCGGCAAGCTCTCCGAGGTGTTCAAAAAGTGATCGCCGCAGCAGCGGAAAACCCGTGCCTTTAAAATAATTCACATCGTGATACGCTCTGCCGATGCAAAATCCGATCACCACCGACAAACTTGCGGCGCAGGAACAGCGGTTGTCCACGCTGGGCATCACTGAGTCGGATTTACTGGAGAAGTTCGTGCGTGGTTCAGGGGCCGGCGGTCAGAAAATCAACAAGACGTCGAACTGCGTCTTCCTCAAACACTTGCCGACCGGGGTCTGCATCAAGTGCCAGATGGACCGCTCGCGCGAAATGAACCGCTTTCTCGCGCGCCGCGAACTCTGCGACCAACTCGAAGCAATCCGCGATGGCAAAGCGGTGGCAAAGACGCAAGCCATCGAAAAACTGAGGCGGCAAAAACGACCCCGTTCACGAAACTCAAAGAACCGCTCGGTCGCTGACAAACGCATCCTCTCGCAAAAGAAGTCGATGCGCCGCTCTCCCTCAGGAGACTAAATTCCGGGGCACCAGTGGCCCACAACGATCTGCCACATCGAGGCACCATCCACGGTGTCGCCTGTGAGCAGGCAATACAGCCACCGCGCGCCATTTATTTTAAGTTTGACCCGGATACACATCTGATGAAGCTGATATCCCTCAAAAAGCGCCCTGAACGGCTTAATGCCACTACAAGCGTCCGCGCAAAAGAGTCCGGAACAGCGGATTGTCGAACAACTCGACCAGCTGCCCTTGTATCAAAGTTATGAGCGAGCTTTCGGCGAAGCTACCGGCTTGGCGGTGAGATTGGTACCGTCCGGCGGCTGGAGGACAAAGCACGCGCGCCGGTGTTGCGCCCATGTCTTCTGTCAATTGCTCGCCCGCCAAAACAAGACTCGCGAAAATTGCCGCACTACCAACATCTTCTAACTATACCACAGAACAACGAACCCCGCACCTTCACGTGTTTCGCAGGAATGCGCGAAAGCAGCGTCCCCATCCTCTCCGGGGGCAAGGCCATCGGCTTCCTCCTTACGGGAGAAGTCGCGACGCGTAAGCCCAAGCGCTCACGGTTTTCAGGAATCGCCCAACAGTTAAATGGAGCTATTCAGCAGAATCTGTGGGTGAACTTAGGTTCGGGAAGATCCCCAAGCGTATGATAGAGAGATATTTGCAGCAAATCGAAGCTGCGATAGCCGTCGGCCTTTCTCATGCACAGGTTGATCCTCAGGTTGAGGCCCTCGACGATGCGCCTGTTGTAGAGTTTCCCGGCCTTGAAATAGTTCATCAGCAAGGCCTCGTGATTGCGCAGCGTGCCGACGAACTTCCTCATGGGCGCGAGTTTGCTGCGCATGGCGCGGGTGCACCACTTCTTGAGAAACCAAACCGCCCAGCGTGGACTTTCGTATTGCAAGAAGGCTTCGAAGGATTCCTTGAGCGCCAGGGCGCGGTTGGATTTCAAATTGTATTTGAGAAGGTCCCGCAGTTTGGTGGCCTGACTGATAGTGAGATTGGACCTGCGCTTCAGGCAACAATAACGGAAATTCTTGAGAACGGGCTGTAGCCTTCCGCGGCGATTTGTTTGGCTTCCTGCCGCCTGACTTCATCAATGGCCTCGCCGAGCTTCTTGGCGATGTGGAAGCGGTCTAGCACGTTGAGCGCGGCTGGTAGCATGGAGGCGCTCATATTCAGATAGGGTTTTCACATGTCGGAGCAGACGACTTTGATTTTGGCGCGACGCTCCGCCCCGAACGACTCGAAGAAGCTGGAGAGAGACTGGGTGACGCCGAGAAGAAGTTTGCGCCCGCTGTCATTCTGGTAGACGATAGTTCTGTATTTGTGGCTTTTGCTGTAGCTGACATCATCGACCCCGATGGCGGTGTTTCATGCCGAAATCGACAACCCATTTCACCGAACGGCAGATGTCGTCCCAGTTGGTCAGCAAGCAGGCTGCGGTTTCTTTCTAGCTCATTCGTCTGGCCCATGATGCAAGGAAATGACGGAAGATATCGCAACTGGCATGCTTGCGTTGCGCCCACAGGACGGCCTCCACCTAGATGCCGCAAGCGGGACAGTTCACCCGGCGCATGGTGAAAGAGAGCGAGACGGGAATGTTCCAGATCGGGATGAATTCGAACTTCCGGGGCCGCGGCATTCGGTCATATCCGGGTCGTGGCTTGGCGCAACCCGCGCATCTGGGTTTGCGGTTGGCCCTGGCGATGACTTCGGCAATGATGCGCATCGAATCGCCCGTGCCGCTCAAGCTGACGGAGTGGTAAACGAAGCCCTTGATGCGGTGGACTTTGTTGAGCAGGGTCTTGATGAGGATCGGCGGTCTTCTGGTTGGTATGTTGTCGTAAACGGAATCTGCCAGATGTCGCCGGTTCATCAAGCTGTCATGCCACCAAGCCACCAGCGCCAGGAAGAGAAAGTTGCCCACCACAGTCCGCCTCTCCGACGAGTTACAGACTTATTCTCGAATCGGCCTGTTGTGGACAACTTTCAAGAGGATCACGCCGCTACGCGGCGATTAGATCCTGTTTTCACCCACGGCTTTGGCGGAAGAGGCAATTCCGAGCAAGCGTTCCAAATCGCCCGCCGCCTGCAACTGTCGTAATCGGATCTAACTAATTTCTATCGACGCACCCTATTCAACATCCTCACCCGGAACCAGGACGACCACACCAAGAACATCGCCTTACTGATGGATCGCCGCGGCGGGTGGCGGCTCGCTCCTGCCTACAATCCAAACGGCGCGTGAACCCACCGCCACCAGATGACAGTCGCAGGAAAGCGGGGGAACTTTATATCGACCAATCTGTTGGATGCCGCGAGCGCCGCCGATATGAAACCAACGGGAGCAAAAGCCGTCTGTCATCAAGTCCACACCGCCGTCACCATTTGGCAAGCCCACGCGGAATCCGTCAACATTTCTGCCGAGTGTCGCGGGAAAATCTGGAGAAATCTCCGGCTCGAGTTCCAGCCCAGGTGACATCTTCGCGTCGCTTCGCGCAAATTTCCTCAAACACAAGAAATTTAATTACCAGAGTGGCACAATTAATGCTTTGCATTTTGCCCAAGCGATCTAGGGTTTGACCGGCAATGGTTTTGCCGACAATGGCTGACGCATTCCTCCATCAATCGCTATCACAGCAGCAAACGCTTGCGCCCCAAATGCGCAAGAGTTTGGAAATTCTCCAAGCGGGGACCCTCGAGCTTTCACAGCTCATTCAGCAGTCCTTGGAGACCAATCCGGTGCTTGAGGACATCACCGAAACCCTCTCCCTCGACGACGAAGGACCGGACCCCGAGGAGGCGGATTCCTTGGACTACATGAACGAAACCGATGACGATTGGCGCGACCGCACGATCCTCGAAGGCAAAAGTTCACCATGGACCAACGAGGACGAGGAGCGTCGCCAGCGGGTTTACGACTCCATCGTGGCGCCTGAGACCCTTCAACAACATCTGCAGCACCAGCTCGACCTTTCGATGGTCGACCCTGGAATCCGCGAGGCTGCTCAAGCCATTTTAGGAAATCTCGATGAGCGCGGCTTTCTCGACTTGCCAGTCAAAACTCTGGGAGTGCGCATGGGGCTCAAGCCCAAACACCTCGATGAAGCACTGAAACTGGTCCAATCCTTCGACCCCGCGGGGATTGGTGCCTCAGGAATTCCCGAGTCACTCTTGTTGCAACTCAAACGCTCCAGCGGCCAGGAAACCATCGAATACAAGATTGTCCGCGACCACTTGGAAGACCTCGCCCGTAAGCGCCATCCCCAAATCGCCCGCGCCCTCGGCACCAACGTGGAACGCATCGCGGAAGCCGCCTCACGAATCGGTCGCCTCACCCCGAACCCCGGCGGTGAATTCGATCCGACCGGAAATCCCTACATCTTGCCAGACGTCGTCATCGAGCGTGACGACGATCGAAATTGGTATGCCCGCCTTACCGGAGAGCATCTCCCCAATTTACGGATCAACGATTTCTACAAAGACATGATCGGGAAAAGCGGCACCGATGCCAAGGCGCGCCAATTTCTGCGAGACCAGATTCGCGACGGGCGCAGCCTCATTCATGCCATTTCACTGCGTCAGGAAACCATTCTCGCCATCGCCCACAAGCTCATCGAGCACCAGCCAGCATTCCTCAGCAAGGGGCACCGCCACCTGCGCCCGCTGACGATGAATGACATCGCCGACGAACTGAGCCTCCACGCGACGACCATCTCGCGGGCCGTCGCCGGCAAATACGTCTTCACGCCCCACGGCTTGATGGAAATGCGCGCATTCTTCGCGACCGGCTACCAAACGACCGATGGCAGCGAAGTCTCCAATGCCGGCGTGCGCGAGGCGATTCAGCAGTTAGTGAGCACGGAAAACCGGGCCAAGCCCCTCTCGGACGAATTCCTCATGAAGGCGCTCGACAAGCAAGGCATCAAGGTCGCCCGCCGGACTGTCGCCAAATACCGGGAGCAATTGAACATTCTCCCCTCCCATCTTCGGAAAACGTTCTAAGTTCCGAGTGCGCAGGCACTTACCGAAAGCTTAAGCGCTTCGCTACCCGTCCCCGCGACAAGATCAAGCAGCTCACCGCTCCATCCGAATTTGTTTGCATGCATTTTGCACGATGATCCGTGCATTACTTCCAAAAGCAAGCTCCACGAAACGTGGCCATCGTGTCAGAGAATCCATATCCTAGGCGGATCGCAGCCTCTTCACGGTCGAATTAAGGGCTTGGTCCGATTCTTGCAAAGAGGAAACCCGTAACGGAAGGACCGTTTAGCCAGCCGAACTCAACAACCAATCATCCCATGAAAACATCTGCAACAAAACCCCTCCTGCTTAGCTGCTTGGGCATCGCCATCGGAACCATCCTCCCCAGCTGCGTGGATCCCTATGCCCAAAGTTACGGCACACAGGAACGAGTAACGACCTACCGCACTGGCTACGAAGTCCGCAGCCTGCCTCCTGGCTATCGGACAGAAACGATTGGTGGCACCCGATACTACAATCACAATGGCACCTACTATCGCTCCCAGTCCGGCCGCTACATCGTGGTGGAGGCCCCGCGCCAGGACTATCAATCACCTCGCCCGCGCTATGATGATTCCTACTCCCAAGATCGGGATCCACGCTATGGTCGTCCCGACTTACACCGCGAAGTTATCATTACCCGCCTCCCCAGTGGCTACCGCGAAATCAATCACAACGGAGGTCGCTACTACCAGGTGAATGACACCTACTACCAACAAAGAGGTTCAGGATACATCGTGGTAACAAGCCCCTATTGATCTCTCCCTCATCAAACCTTAAACACATAACATCATGAGCCTAGGAACCATAATTCTCGTCATCCTGATCCTCGCACTCGTCGGCGCCCTCCCATCTTGGGGGCACAGCAAAAACTGGGGGTATGCACCCAGTGGCGGGTTGGGCCTGGTGGTGATCATCTTGATCATCCTGTTACTGATGGGCAGGATCTGAATCACCTGCTTCCCAAGCGGGGTGAGTTCCGACCTTTTGGTCGCAGCGTCACTCCGGCTTGTGGAAGAGGTAGTGGGAGACGATCCACTCGTCCCCGCCGCGATAGCCCCAGAGCTCCGCGCACGCCATGAAGAACAGGCGCCAATAGACCCACCAGCGGGTTTGTTGGGATTCGCCGTAGGTGTCGCGAATCAATGGCATCAGCTCGTCCCGCGCGGCGTCCATGCG
>JAYWDF010000028.1:0-8007 GCA_043779985.1 Akkermansiaceae bacterium
GGACAGGGAGGGATTCGAACCCTCGGTGACATTGCTGCCACACACGCTTTCCAAGCGTGCTCATTCGACCACTCTGACACCTGCCCTTGGAGGGCGGGAAGCTAGGAACTCGTTCGGCTCTTGGCAATCCCTTTTTGAATTCTTTGAAAATGAATTCGGAAAATCACTCGCTGGCGACGCGGGCAAGGATCCACAAAAGGTCTGAGACGCGGTTGAAATAGAGCCGGACCACTTCGGGGACCGGTTGACCGGATTCATAAAGGGCCAGCACGCTTCTTTCCGCACGGCGGGCGACGGAGCGGGAGTAGTCGATGCCCGCACGGGCGAGCGAGCCCTCCGCCCCCGGCCGGGCCCAACCGGTGAATTTGATGCCTTGCGCCTCGAATTTATGCGCCTCAGCGGTAACCCAATCGAGATCCGCCTGGGTAATGGCCGCGTATTTCTTCTCAACATAGCGCGCCTCATCCTCCGGCAGATAGGCAAGCTGGCCCATCAGGCCGATGAGACGCTCCTGAAGTGCATCGATTAGGGCGATCCACCCGGGGTCGCTCGCCGCGGCGCGGGCGATGCCGAGTGCGGCATTGAGCTCATCGACATTGCCGAGTGCTTCGATGCGCAAGGAGGTTTTCGCGATGCGCTTGCCGAACAATAGGTCGGTCTCTCCAGAATCCCCTCGGCCGGTGATGATGCTCATGCGAGACGGGATAGACCGCTCCGGAAAAAAATCAATGTCCATCCGCGGCCATTCGTGTTTCCTCTGTGCTGTCCATGAAACTCGCAAAACTCGGCCACGGCCCTGAAATTTTCCACACGATCCAAGGTGAAGGCGTGAGCGTCGGGGCACCCGCCGTTTTCATCCGGGCCTCGCGCTGCAATCTCCACTGCGTATGGTGCGACACCGATCATACTTGGAATTTCGAGGGCACGCCCTGGCCCCATGAGAAAGATTCGATTCCCGGGTATGTGAAACACCGCAAAACGGATGTGACCTACGAAATCGATCCCGCCGAGGCTGCGGAACGGGTTCTCGCCTTCGGCTGCGGGCGCACGGTGATCACCGGCGGGGAGCCCTTGTTGCAGGAAAACGCATTTCTCGAAATGATCGAGCACATCCGCAAACAGCAGCCCGAGCACCAATTCGAAGTGGAAACCAATGGAACCCGCATCCCGTCGGCTGCATTTCATCACGGGGTCGATCAGTTCAACGTCTCCCCGAAACTCGCCAACGCTGGCATGCCCGAAGCGCTGCGACTCAAATCGGAAGCCCTCAAATTTTTCGCGAGTTCCCCGAAGGCGTGGTTCAAATTCGTCGTCGCCGAGCCCACGGATTTGGAAGAAATCGAGGCGCTGTGCGCATCGTATACGATCCCACGTCAACGGGTCTTGCTGATGCCGGAAGGCCGCACTTCGGCCGAGTTGGACCGCCACGCGGCCTGGCTGGCCGAGACCTGTCGCGACCGGGGATTCCGCTTTTGTGACCGGCTCCACATCCGTTTGTGGGGCGACAAGCGCGGCGTGTGAGCGGCCCTGTCTATCTTTTGGCAAAGAAACCGCAACTTTCGGATCGGCAGTGGGTTCTTTCGAGCGTAAGATCTCGCACCATCATGAACCGCAACTCACAGCCACCCGACAATTCGTGGGAGTCCGACGCCGTTTGGAAGTTGCTCGACCAAGCGCAGCCCAAGTCGGCCGGCGCCCGCTTCGCGGATGATACGGTCCGTGCGGCGCGACTTCTTCCGGTTGTGAAGCCATGGTGGAGCCGCTTGCTCTCCCCTGCCCCATTGGCCGGCCTCGCCGCTGCGACTGCGGCTTTCGCCGTTGCCGTAATTTCCGTGGTGGGTCCTTCATCTCATCCGGGGATCCCGACTGCGGTTTTGAGTTCGCCACACGCCGTCGCCATTCAGGACATCGCAGAAACGGAAACGCTCATCGCTGCTGTCGATCATCTGGATGATTTCAGTGACAACGAACTGGTCAGCCTGATCGGATTTTAAGCACTTCCCCATCGCCTCCGATCCCTGCAACTTCGCCGGGTGAAGCAAGGTTTGATATTTGATCTCGACGGAACGTTGGTGGACTCGCTGCAGGGAATCGCAGCCTCACTCAATCATGCGCTAGCCGCGTGCGGTTTGCCCACCCACTCGCCCGAAGTCGTGCAAGGCTTCATCGGCAATGGCACGCGCATCCTCGTCCAACGCGCAGCCTCGGCTGACGCCGATGAGACGCTCATCGACGCACTTGAGCAGGCATTCAAGTCAGACTACGACGTCACTTGGCCGAGCGGCACGCTTGCGTATTCCGGAATCACCGAGCTGTTGGAAGCCCTGCAAAATCGGGGATATCCACTCGCCGTGCTCTCGAACAAGCCGCACCCGTTCACTACGACGATGGTCTCACAGCTGTTCCCCGGCATCCGCTTCGCGACAGTGCTCGGCCAAAGGGCCGGCATACCTCACAAGCCCGATCCGGCAGGCGCGCTGGAAATCGCTCACACTCTCGGCAATGCTCCAGAATGCTGCACGGTCATCGGCGATTCCACGATGGACATTGAAACCGCCCACAACGCCAGGATGCATGCCATCGCAGTCACCTGGGGCTTCCACGACCGCGAGCGCCTCGTCGCTGCCGGCGCGGATCAGGTCGTCGAGCACACTGACCAATTGTTAGCGCTCTTTCCCTAACCCCGGTTTAGCTCGTCCACCTGCTCGTTGAGCGTCCAGAAATCATAGAGCCAACCCACCAGAAACAGGCCGCCAGTCAACAACCAGATCAGGCCAGTCCCGATTTTCCCCAGGTAAAACCGGTGGATCCCCAGAGCTCCCAAAAACGTGTGGAGAAGCCATGCGACCGAGTAGTCATACCGCCCGACGGAAAAGCGCGTCGACGCCCGGCGCTCCATCCCCGGGATGAGAAACAAATCGATCAGCCAGCCCACCCCCAACAGGCCGGCCGTAAAAAACCAAATCGTCCCGCTCACGGGTTTCCCGTAGTAAAACCGATGCGCCCCGGTGAAACCGACGATCCACAAGAGATAGCCAATGGTCTTGCTGTGCGTCTTCGATTCGCTCATGGCCGATTGATGCACGGAAATGGGAAATCCCGCCATGAGAATTCACGGCGGGATTTGGAGGCCGCCACTCAAGCAAGCTTGTCAACAAGGCTCGCAGCCAGCGCCTTGACCGCGGCCTGCTGGGCTGGATCGATCAAATTTCCATTGGCATCGAAGGCTTCGTGCGCTTTCGGAACCGTTACCTGATCAGGCAAGACAAAGATTCCGATGTTCACCAAAAAGGGGCGGAGCTGGGCGAGGCTGCGTGACCCGCCGTAGCCTCCGGGCGAAGCGGCGAGGATCGCCGCAGACTTGCCGCTCAGGACCGACAATGGAGCTTCATCCGGCGAGGTGGCGCGCGATACCCAGTCGATCGCATTTTTAAGCGCGGCAGTGATCGTGCTGTTATATTCGGGTGATGCAATGATCAGGCCATCGTTTGCTGCAAACAACGCCTTCAATTTCCGTGCCGCTTCCGGCATGCCTTCAGCCGCTTCAAGATCTTCATCGAAGAGCGGCATGCGGAAATCCCGCAGGGCGATGAGCGTGACTTCGGCTCCAGCCTCCCGCGCGCCGGCAGCGGCGATGTTGGCGAGCTTCTGGTTGTAGGATTCGGCGCGGAGACTGCCGCCGAAGATCAGGATACGGGGTGTTTTCATGGTAGTTAGGCAGGTGTGGTTTCGAGAAATGGATAGTCCGTGTAGCCGACCGGACCGTCGTTGTAAAACGTGGTTGGCTCAGGCACATTAAGTGGCGCTCCGGTGCGGAAGCGCTCGACGAGGTCAGGATTCGCGATGGACGATTTTCCAAAGGCCACCGCATCGGCAGTGCCGGAGCGAATGGCTTCCCGAGCAGCCTCAGCGGTGAAGCTCTCGTTAGAGATGTAAACCCCGCCGAAGCTTTGCTTGAGGGACGGGCCGAGCGCCGGACGGTCGTAAGCCTCGCGGGCGCAGAGGAACGCAAGTTTGCGTTCCCCCAGCTCGCGGGCGGCGTAATGGAAGACCGAGGCAATGTCAGAATCACCCATGTCGTGCGCATCCCCACGGGGCGCGAGATGAACCCCTACCCGGTCTGCGCCCCAGACGGAGACGACGGCATCAGTGACCTCCAGCAGGAAGCGCGCCCGGTTTTCAATCGGCCCACCGTAGGCATCGGTCCGCTTGTTGGTAGAATCCTGTAGAAACTGATCGATCAAGTAGCCGTTGGCGGCGTGGATTTCCACTCCGTCGAATCCGGCTGCCTTCGCATTCTCCGCCGCATGGCGATAGTCCTCGACGATTCCGGGGATCTCCTCGAGGTCCAGCGCGCGCGGCGTCACATAATCTTTCAGTGGCCGGATCAAACTGACGTGGCCCTTGGCGGCAACGGCACTGGGTGCGACGGGCAGCTCGCCATCCAGATAGACCGGATCCGAGATCCGGCCCACATGCCAGAGCTGCAGCAGGATCTGACCGCCCGCCTGATGCACGGCATCGGTGACGAGTTTCCATCCCTCCACCTGTGCATCCGACCAGATGCCCGGGGTGTTTGGATAGCCCACGCCTTGCGGCGAGATCGAGGTGGCTTCGGTAAGGATCATCCCGAAGGAACTACGCTGCACGTAGTATTCAGCCATCATCGCGTTCGGCACGCGCCCGGCGGATGCGCGGCAACGGGTGAGCGGCGCCATGACGAGGCGGTTCGGCAGCGTAAAAGCTCCGGCTTGCAGAGGTTGGAAGAGTGGATCAGACATGATGTGTGTTTGTTGTTAAATCAGCCTTGTGGCTTGGCTTCAAGCTTGAGTTCGATGACCACCTGGTCGCGAATGAGGTCATCGGCCTTTCCTGCATAAACGATCGCGAAATCCCTGCGGTTGATGTCGAAGGTGGCATAGATTTTAACCGTATCGCCGTTCTGGCTGACGGATGCCGGGAAACTGATATTCTTGGTCTTGCCGTGAAGCGTAAAGTTGCCGGAAACGGTGTAGGACCTATCGGACTCTTTCTTGAAACCAGTGGCGTCGAAGGTGGCCTCAGGGAATTTCTCGATGTCGAAGAAATCAGGACTTTTCAGGTGGCCGGTTAGTTTTTCGTTATCTGCGTAGGTGGACTTCATATCGATCACGACCTTGTGATCGTTGCCGACAGGAGCACCGTCTTTGATCGTGAAATATCCTGTGAAAGCCTTGAATCCGCCGTGGTGACTTCCCGTCACCTTGGAGCCGATGAAATTCACCTGCGATTCCGGAGTGAAGACGTATTTGGTGCCACCTTCCGAGACGGTTGCGGATTTTTCCACAGCCGCGGAGACCTTGGCGTCCGTGGTTTTGTCGGCGGGATTCTCACAGGCCACGAAGATCAGGGGGGCGGCGAGAGCGAAGTATTTGGCTTTCATGATGTTGTTTGAGTGTTGGTTAAGTTAGCGAGATTTACTTGAGGTCAAAGAGAATCGCCTCGGAGCCTTCCGTGGTGGAGCTTATTTCCAGGGTTCCCGGTTGTTCAAGGGAGGCGGCGTCACCAGCTTGCAGATCGAGGCCATTTACAGTGATCGATCCATTTGCGACATGCAGCCAGAGCCCTCGGTCGGCGAGAAGTTCGTGTTCCGCCTTCTTGCCTGGCGCAAGTTTTAGCAGATAAATTGATGCATCCTGCGCGATCTTTGCGGAACCGTCGCGACCATCGGCAGAGATGACGAGCGTTTTGGCATCATTTCCACAGCCCGGGGCGGGCGTCCACTCGGTGTAAGCGGGTGCGAGGCCCCGCGTGTCGGGAGTGATCCAGATTTGCAACAAGTGGGCGGGTTCGGTGGACGAGGGATTGAATTCGGAATGCTGCACCCCGGTGCCTGCCCGCATCATTTGAATTTCTCCGGGCTTGAGCACCCGGCTGTTTCCCATCGAATCCTTATGAGCCAGACTTCCGGCGAGCAAATAGGAGAAAATCTCCATGTCGCGGTGGGGATGCGTCGGAAATCCACCCCCTGCGGCGATTCGGTCGTCGTTGATCACCCGAAGCGAGCGGAAGCCCATGTGGGCAGGGTCATAGTAATCCGCAAAGGAAAACGTATGCCAGCTGTTCAGCCAGCCGTGGTTCGCGTGACCACGCTCACCAGCGCGGCGGACATTCAGTTTCAAGTGTGTCGTCATGCCGTGATCATAACGCTTTTGGACCAGCCGCCTAATGCCATTTCGTCAGTCTCAGCATGTCTCAGGCCACAGTCTGGAAATGGGCGTCAGTCTAGCAACTCCGGATAATGCTTGCGGGCCAGCGACATCGATAGATCCAGGATGCCCTGGCTGCGCGAATGGCGGAGCGCTTCATCCGCCATCGCGGCACAGGCAGCATGACTGAGTGAGCGAATCGCTTGGCCGACCCGGGGCACTTGCTGCGGCCCCACGGACAGCTCCTCAACACCCAGCCCGAGTAAGAGCGGTGTTAGCCGTATATCTCCCGCCATTTCTCCGCAGACACCGGTCCAGATCCCATTTTCCGTGCCGGCATCGATCGTGCGCTTGATCAAGCGAATGACGGCCGGGTGAGTGGGTCGATACAGATCGGCGACATGTGGATTCACTCGGTCGGCAGCGACGGTGTATTGGATCAAATCGTTGGTGCCGATCGAGAAAAAGTCCACTTCTGGAGCGAGCAAATCCGCACAGAGAGCGGCGGCGGGCACCTCGATCATGATGCCGACGGGAAGTTCCCGGTCGAACGGAACCCCTTCAAGCTCTAACTCATCCATGCACCGGCGCACCATGTCCTTGCTGCGCCATACCTCGGAAAGCCCGGAAATCATCGGAAACATCACGGCCACCTTGCCAAACGCACTGGCCCGGAGCACCGCCCGGATTTGCTCACGAAACATCGCAGGACGCGCCAAGGATACCCGGATCCCGCGCCATCCGAGGAAGGGGTTCGGCTCAACATCAGTCAGCGGTTCCACCGGCAGCTTGTCGCCCCCGGCATCAAGCGTCCGGATGATTACGCTGTGAGGCGCCATCTCGCGGGCCACCTTGGAATAGACTTCGGCCTGATGCTTTTCATCCGGCATTTCCTCGCCGTTGAGCAGAAGAAACTCCGTTCGATAGAGCCCGATGCCTTTTGCCCCGCTCCGCTTGACGAGGGGCAGGTCATCGACCAGCTCGATATTCGCCGAGACTGTTAGCGGACGCCCGTCAATGGTTTGCGTAGCGGCTCCCCGCATCGCGTCCAGCGAGCTGCGGACTTTCTCCTTCGCCAGCATCAGATTGCGGTAGCGTTCGAGCGTTTCAGCCGTCGGATGCAGGATCAGCTTGCCCGTATAGCCATCGAGAATCGACGGCGTCAGCGCGATGATGTCAATCACAGCACCATCCAAGCCCACGACGGCAGGAATACCGAAAGCGCGGGCAAGAATCGCCGTATGCGAGTTCACGCTCCCCTGTTCGGTAGCAAACCCTAATACATGCCGTCGGTTCATGGACGCCGTGTCCGACGGTGCCAGATCGTAAGCCACGAGCACGTGTTGGACCTCCGGCCCTTGCGGACGAGTGTCCCCCTCGGTGCTGAAATTCCTCAATACCCGCTGAGCCACGTCCTCGATGTCCGCGGTGCGCTCCCGCAAATAGGGATCAGGAATGCGCCGCATGGCTTCGAGAAAATTCTGCATCACCGCGTAGAACGCATACTCGGCGTTCTGTTGGCGCTTCGCAATGGTGAGCAGCACGCGGTCCACCACCGAGCGATCCTCGAGTATCATCACGTGCGCTTCGAAGATTCCGCTCTCGTTATTTCCGGATAGATCCTCAAGGCGGCTTTGGAGCTCGATCAGCTGCCGTTTCGTGACCTCGAGGGCCAACTTGAAACGCTCCTGCTCCCGGGCAACTTCGGACTCCGCGATCTCATACACCTCCGGTGCGGAAAACCCGCGGGCGACCACATGCACCGGAGCGATGGCGATACCCGGAGAGGCTGGGATTCCCTCGTAGATGGTTTCTTGCT
>JAYWDF010000029.1:0-8007 GCA_043779985.1 Akkermansiaceae bacterium
CGATCTCAAGGCCGCCTGCGACGCGGGAAAAGTCGCCACGCTCCCCGGCTTTGGTGCCAAGACCCAGACCAAGATCCTCGAAGCCATCGCCCTGCGCGAGACCTTCGCCGACACGTTCCTGCTTGGCGGCATCACGCCACTGGTCGAGGAAATGTTAGCCACCCTGCGTACCCATCCGGAAGTCTCGCGCGTGGCGGTCGCCGGATCCTACCGGCGGGCCAAGGAATCCGTGCATGATCTGGATTTCCTCGTCGCCACCAAGGAACCCGCACTGGTTTGCGAGGATTTCACGACGCTTCCCCAAGTTGCATCCATCATCGTCTGTGGCGACACCAAAGCCTCGGTGCGTTTGGCAAACGGCCTCCAGTGCGATCTGCGCGCCGTCTCTAACGCCCAGTTCCCCTTCGCCTTCCAATACTTCACCGGTTCCAAGGAGCACAACGTCGCCATCCGCTCGCTGGCGCTGAAACAAGGGCTGTCGCTTAACGAATACGGCTTCACCCCGACCGACACCGCCGCCCCCGCGACGATCCCCGAGGTCAACGAGGAGTTCGAGATCTACCGGGCGCTTGGCCTGGACTTCATCCCGCCGGAACTCCGCGAAAACCGTGGCGAGATCGAGGCCGCCGCCGACCACACCCTGCCGCGGCTCGTCGAGCTCGCCCAGCTGCGCGGCACTTTCCACAATCACACCACCGCCTCCGACGGGCACAACACCCTCGAAGCCATGGCGGACGAAGCAATGGACCTAGGTCTGCAATACCTCGGCATCGCGGATCACTCGAAAGCGTCCTTCCAGGCGAACGGCCTCGACGAAGCCAGGCTGCTGGCACAAATCGAGGCGATTGAATCACTCAACGCCACCTACGAAACCTTCCGCCTGTTCGCCGGTTCCGAGGTCGACATCCACAAGGACGGCTCGCTCGATTTCGACGATGCACTGCTCTCGAAGCTCGACTACTGCGTCGCCTCCGTCCACGCGTCGTTCACTCTATCCGAAGAGGAAATGACCCGCCGGATCTGCCGTGCCATGGAAAACGAGCACGTCACCATGCTAGGCCACGTCACCGGCCGCCTGCTGCTCAAGCGCGAGCCCTACGCCGTCAACCACGCCATGATCATCGACTGCGCCGCAGAGACCCGCACGATCATCGAGCTGAACTGCAATCCGATGCGCCTCGACATGGACTGGCGTTGGTGGAAACGCGCCCGCGACAAGGGCGTGCTCTGCTCGATCAATCCGGACGCCCACTCCACCATGGGCCTCCACCACATCGGACTCGGCATTCGTCTTGCGAGAAAAGGCTGGCTGCGCAAACAGGACATATTCAACACCCGCCCGGTCGGAGAAATAGAGACCTTCCTGAACACCCCCAAGGCCAAGCGCTAAGCCCAATCTGATGAACCTGCGCCGCTTCTATCCGCTCAAAGGATTTCCCCAGCAGCGGCAGCTGTGGTCGTGGATCTCGTTCGATGTGGCGAACCAGTCTTTCACACTGATCATCAACACGCTGCTGTTCTCGATCTTCTTCTCCAAAGTGGTGGTGCGGAACGACGCCATCGACGACCGGATCTGGGCGCTGACCTACGGCGGCAGCATGTTGCTGACCGCACTCCTGTCACCACTGGCCGGCGCGGCGGCGGACGAACGCGGGTGGAAGAAGCGCTTCCTGATCGGCTCCGGGCTGATGTGCGGAGTCTTCACCTGCGGGCTGGGCTTTATCCGGCCGGGCCAAATGTGGCTGGCCATCCTGCTCTATGTGCCGGCGAACTTCGCTTTCTCCATCGGTGAGAATTTTCTCGCCAGTTTCCTACCCGGTCTGGCGAAGCAAAATGAAGTCGGCAGGGTGAGCGGGTTCTCCTGGGCCTGCGCCTACGCCGCCGCGCTGCTGCTGCTC
Source organism: Akkermansiaceae bacterium (assembly GCA_043779985.1). Classification (GTDB taxonomy): domain Bacteria; phylum Verrucomicrobiota; class Verrucomicrobiia; order Verrucomicrobiales; family Akkermansiaceae; genus Luteolibacter. Next base: position 1,899 of record JAYWDF010000029.1, read on the forward strand.
ATCCTCACCGCCGGGGCCATGGTCCTGCTCAAGCTCGAATCCGCCGACTCCTGGCGGCCGTTCTTCGTCTTCGCCGGGCTTTGGTTTCTCGCCTTCACCGTCCCGACGATCCTCTGGCTCGATGAGCCGCAGGCACCAAGGCTCATCCACCCGGGGCGGAACCTGCTCACCGCCGGATTCGTACGACTGGCGGAAACGGCCCGTGACACCGCCCGCTACAAGGATTTGGCGCTGTTACTGGCAGCGTCGCTCTTCTACGGCACCGGGATGAGCGTGGTGGTGTTCTTCGCCAGCAAGCTCGCGGTGGAATACGGCTTCCAACAGGTCGCGCTGGTGGTGTTCGTCGCGGTCATCACCGTCTCAGGCATCATCGGCACAATCATTCCCACACTCTATCAAGACAAGCTCGGCCACCGGCGCTCGGTCTTGATCTTCCTGATGATCTGGCTGGTGACCGCTCTCGGCTTCGCCTGCTACGCGCACCTTTACACGGCCCACGCCCGGAGTGGCGCGCCCGGCGGCTTTCCGACGTGGCCGCTGTGGCTGATTGGAAATCTGCTAGGATTCGGGCTCGGTTCGCTGGGCTCCGCGAACCGGGCCTTCGTCAGTTACCTCGCCCCACCGAACCGCGAGGCGGAGGTCTTCGGCATCTGGGGGCTGATGTGGAAGCTCTCGGCGATCACTACCTTTCCCTTCGCCTGGGTGAAGGACACCGTCGGAACTTCACAGGCCTTGCTGGTGCTCGCCGGGTTCATTTTCGTCGGCCTGGTGCTCACGCTTTTCATCAACGAGCGGCGGGGCCTGGCCGCGCGTGACGAAGTATTTCGCAAAGATTTCTAAGGAACAGGGTTTGAGCGGGTCTCTCTCAGAGAAGACCACCATCAAATCCATTTCCCGATGAACCCGAATCCCGAAGCCCGCCCCCAGTCGCCACTTCTTCCCGCCGCGCCACGTCTGTCGTTCTGGCGGAAACTCGGAGGCGGCTCGCTCGCCATCTCGCTGATCCTCCACATCCTACTAATCGCCGGGGGCTTGGTCTGGGTCTTCCAGATCATTCCGCACGCAGACAAAGCCGTCAGCTGGACACCCCGATCCGGCGGCGGCTCCGCGGCGTCTGCGCAGCGCGAGACCACTCAACGCGTCAAAACCATTCAGTCCAACCTGTCCCGCGTCTCCGCCGTCAATGTAGCGGGTGCGGTGACCCTTCCCGAACCCGAGGACGTCGCACAAATCGGCTCGATCGGCGGCTTGAGTGACGGCGGCAGCCTGAAAGGCCTCGGCGATTCGGGCGACGGCGAAAACTTCGCCAAGGGCGACTGGACAGGCGGCGGCGTGATCGACGGCGGCGGAAAAAAGGAGCTATTCCGCACGCTTCCGCTAGATATCCGCAAACGGTGTTCCAAGAGTGACCGCCTCGCCCGGCTCAAGGAAAACGGCGGAACCCCCGCCTGTGAGGACGCTGTGCTCAACTCGCTGCGCTGGCTCAAGACGAATCAAAACGCCGACGGCTCATGGGGCACTAACACCCAGGCGGCGATGACCGGCTTCGCCCTGCTCGCCTACTTCGGCCACTGCGAAACCCCGGTCTCCGAAGAATTCGGCGACTCCTGCCTGCGCGGCATCGTCTATCTGGTGAACCTCGGGATGAAGAACGACGGCCGCCTGGCCAGCAATTTCACCGCCAATCACTGGAGCTACGAGCACGCAATCGCCACCTATGCGCTGGGGGAAGCCGCGACGTTTTGCAAAAAGGACGATGTTCCCGCCCTCTTGGAAATCACTGGAAGAGCCGGCCAATTCATCATCGACAACCAAAACAAAAACGGCGGATGGGCGTATCTTTACGCCACGGAAGGCGGCCACACGGACGTATCCGTGGCGGGTTGGCAGATCCAAGCGCTCAAGGCGTGCAGCCACACGAGCATCAAATACCAAGGCATGACCGCCTGCATCAGCAAAGGACTCAAATACCTGGAAAGCTGCCAGAACGACAACGGCGGTTTCGGCTATAACAGCAAGAACCTGGGGGAATCCGGCTATTTCACCCTCACCGGAGTGGGGATGCTGTGCAACCAGATGTGGGACAAGGGAAACCGCAGCGAAGTCCGCAAGGCGGCCAAGTATGTGCTTGAAAACACCCGCTTCGACTACAACACCGAGTTCTGCGATCTCTATGGCCACTACTACGAATCCCAAGCGATGATGCAGCGCGGCGGCGCCGAGTGGAAACAATACAACGACCTGTTCCGCGACCAGCTGCTGCGCAATCAAGACGTCGACGGTTCATGGAAAACTCCCGGCGGCGGCAAAAAACCGCGGGCCACCGCCGCCAGTTGGCAAGGCGACAAACTCTACCGTACCTGTCTTTGCACGCTGATGATGGAAGTCTACTATCGATTCCTCAACACCGGCGGCGGCGCGGCTCAGCGCCCGACATTCTAGAACGTCCGACGCTCGACTAACCGGCATCGCCGCTCATGCGAGCGGGATCGAGGAGTCCCGCCAGCTCCTGCGCCGTGAGACCGAGCGCCTCCAGCCGACTCTCGCAAATCTCCCTCACGGTCCTGCCACTGGCGACGGACTCCTTGGCGAGCGCGGCGGCACGGTCATAACCGATACGCGGCGCAAGCGCGGTGACCATCGAGAGCGAGAGCTCGATGAGTTCCCCACAACGCGCTTCGTCCGCTTCGATTCCCGCGATGCAGCGCTGGCCAAACGCGGCGGCACCATTGGCCAGCAGCTCGATCGACTCCAGCAAGCAGGTGGCGAGCAGGGGCATCGAGACATTCAGCTCGAGAAATCCGCCGACGCCGCACCAGGCGAGGGTGGTTTGATTTCCCGCGACGCGGGCGGCGACCATGGTGACCGCTTCAGCCATCACCGGGTTGACTTTCCCGGGCATGATCGAGGAGCCGGGCTGAGTGGCGGGCAGCCGGATTTCTCCCAGCCCGCAGCGTGGACCGGAAGCCAGTAAGCGCACATCACAGGCGATTTTATGAAGCGACACCGCGATGGTCGCAAGCTGGCCATGCGCCTCGACACACGCGTCTCTCGCCGCCTGTGCTTCGAAGTGGTTTTCCGCCTCGCGGAATGGAATTCCCGTCCATTCCGCAAGCCGGGCGATGGCCATGGCCGCGAATTGCGGGTGGGTGTTCAGGCCGGTGCCCACCGCCGTGCCGCCGAGCGGCAGTTCTAACATCGCATCCACGGCCTTCCATGACCGCGACACCGCCAAGCGGGCCTGGCGGGCCCAGCCGCCGAACTCTTGGCCCAAGCGCAGCGGAGTCGCGTCCATCAGATGGGTCCTGCCAATTTTGAAAACCCCGTGAAACTGACTCGCTTTGGCTTCCAGCGCGGCGGCCAGGCTTTCCAATGCCGGCACGAGGTGATTGCGGATCGCGCGCGCCGCCGCCACCTGGATGGCCGTCGGGAAGGTGTCGTTGGACGACTGGCCGAGATTGACGTGATCGTTAGGATGCACAGTGACCCCCAGTTGCGCGCAGCGGTTCACGATCACCTCATTGACGTTGGTATTCGTGGAGGTGCCGGAGCCTGTCTGATAGACGTCCACCGGAAACTGCGCATCGTGCGTGCCGGCTGCGATTTCATCGGCAGCTTCCGCGATCTGGCCGGCGAGCGCCGCGTCCAGCGATCCAAGTTCCGCGTTGGACTGCGCGGCGGCTTTTTTGATCAATCCATAGGCGTGGATGAGCCGCACCGGCAGGCGGGTCCCGGAGATGGGGAAATTCAGCACCGCCCGCTGGGTCGAGGCGCCGTAGAGGGCATCGGCAGGGACTTCCATTTCTCCCATCGAGTCGCGCTCGATCCTTTTCCCGTGAGATGGAGTGTTCATGGTTTCAAGGGTCAGGGTGAATGATCCGGGAGCTTGAGGCGAGCGGCTTTTTTGAAGAACAAGTCGAGATCTCCGCCGCAGCTCTTGAGCAGGCTCTCGAATACCGGCATCTGCTCGGCATAGATGTTGAGCGAGACGATGTGGCCGTTGTTGATGTCTTCCTTCAGCCAGGACTCCAGGCCGCGACCGCCCCAGCGGCGGTGGAGCGCGCGGAACTCGTCGCGCAGCTTCGCCAAGATCGCGGTCTTCTTCTGCCGCATGACGGGCACGGCTTGGCCGGAGGTGTAGAGGGATTGAAGGCTGCCGCGGGAGCGGTCGATTTCTCGATAGAACTCGCGGCGCCGGACAAGCCGGCCTTCGTATTTCCGCAAATCCGCAAGACGTCCTTCGTGCTTAAGCCAGCGCTTGACCCCTTCCTCCGCCACGGTGTTAGCGAGTGATTCATTGAAGACGGTCTCGCCGCGGTGGAACACCTTGCGGTGGGTGAGTTCGTGGAAAATTGTTTCTGCCAGATCGATGTCCGGATAGTTGACGAAGGTGTTCAGGACCGGGTCGTGGAACCAGCCGAGGGTGGAATAGGCATCCACTCCGCCGACAAACACGTTGTAGCCGCCGCCCCGCAGTTGGCTAGCGAGCGCGGTCGTGTCCCGCTCGCGGAAATAGCCGCGGTAGTCCATCTCCCCGACTGCGGGATAGTTCCAGGTCTTGGGTTTCAGCGAAAACTCGGGCGCGGCGTAGAGCACCCAGACGACGTGTTTCCGGCCGAGATCCGCGTATTTCCCGTAGCTTTCATCACCCGGCAGCGAGAGGTGGTCGGTCGCAAACCGGCGGATCTTCTCCACCGCGGTGAGTTGGCGGCTCAATCGGGGCGAGGTGGCTGGATCATCAATGACTCGTTGGTTAGGCCGGCTTTTCCGCAGGATTTCCACCTGCCCGCCGACGGCTTGGCCATAGAACCGCAAGGTCTGGCAGGAGGGCAGAACCAGCAAGGCTCCGAGCAGGGAGCGCAGGAGTAGCAGAAGACGGGACGTCATATGGAAGAAATGTCTGTCGGCAGGTTCCACGCATTTACCGGGGTCCACAAGTTGAGATGAATGCCGCCCCGCTGTATTTCCCCTTCCCTCGTCGCCGGCATTTCCCTAAACCTCGCCTGACATGAGCCAAATCGTTTTATTATTCTCCGGACAAGGCGCCCAGAAAACGGGCATGGGTAAAGATTGGATGGAAACCTCCACCACGGCCCGCAGCATGGCGCTCCAGGCCGACAAAGCCCTCGGCTTTTCCATCTCGGACATCATGTTCGAAGGCCCCGACGAGGAGCTGACGAAAACCTCGCGCTGCCAACCCGCCTTATACCTCCACGGTCTGATGGCGCTGGCCTTGATCCGCGAGCGATTGCCGAACTTCGTTCCAGTCGCCGCAGCAGGACTTTCGCTCGGTGAGTTTACCGCCCACGCCGCGGCCGGGAGTTTTTCCTTTGAGGACGGGCTTCGACTCGTCGCCCGCCGGGGAGAATTCATGGAAACCGCCTGCCTCGCGAGCGAGGGGGCGATGGCCGCGCTCATCGGGGGCGAGGAAGCCCAAGTCCGCGCGCTTGCCGCCGCAGCGGATGTCGACGTGGCCAATCTCAATGCCCCCGGCCAGATCGTCATCTCAGGCACGGCGTCCGGGATCGATGCCGCGATCGCCCAGGCCAAGGACTTCGGCATTCGCCGTGCGATTAAGCTGAACGTGGCCGGTGCTTACCATTCGCGCTTGATGCAAAGCGCCCAAGACCAACTGGCAGCAGAGCTCGCCACCGTTGCCATCCAGACCCCGTCCTTACCGGTAATTTGCAATTTCGGAGCCTCGCCAGTCGCGGAGCCCGCGGAGATCCGCCGCATGCTTGAGAAACAAGTCACCGGTTCCGTCCGCTGGACCGAATCCATTCAGGCATTGATCGCCATGGGCCACCGGACCTTCCTCGAATTGGGTCCGGGAAAGGTCATCGCCGGACTCGTTGGCAAGATCGACAAGGAAGCGGTCGTCTATTCCGTCGAAGATCTCGCATCACTTGAGGCTGCGGTCGAAGCCCTTTCCTAAGGGTTCATAAGGCTTCGCGAAAAAAATCAGAAAAGGTTAAAAAAGAGATTGCGCAGTCCGGGTCGGCTAAATAGCTTCCCGCACCCGAACGGGACATGGAGCGGTAGCTCAGTTGGTTAGAGCGCCAGCCTGTCACGTTGGAGGTCGCGGGTTCGAGTCCCGTCCGCTCCGCCA
>JAYWDF010000030.1:0-2750 GCA_043779985.1 Akkermansiaceae bacterium
CGGTGCATTTCATCGAGGGCTGCCTGTTCGCCAGGGAAACGCGGGTCGTTGGAGATCCACCGCCACGCATAGTCGGCGGGCGATGAACAATCGGACTGAAACAACCAGCGGCGCGTGCCTTCAGGCGGCACCCATGAGAGCGGTGCCTCGGTCCAATCGTCATCGGCTGCGTGGGTCCAGTTGATCAGGACCACGGCGATGCCACCGGGCGCGAGATGCGCCGGGACTTCCCGCAGCAGCCGTGCGCAGATCGGGTCGCCTTCCGGCGCTTCCTTGTAAATCATCGTTCCACCCGGAGATTGCACATAGGGCGGATTGGCAACGATGAGGTCGAACTTCTCGCCAGCCACGGTGGCGAATCCATCGCCCATGCGGAAATCGATGCCTTCGATGCCACCCAGCCGCGCGGAGAAACGCCCGAGCTCGAGCGCCCTGCCATTGAGGTCGGAGGCCACCACCGACAGGCCGGCTTTTGCGAGACTTCCCGACAACCAGCCGATGCCGCAGGCCAATTCCAATGCGCGCCCCTTGGCCGGTGGCGTCAGCGAGGCGAGCAGCAGGCTCGGCGGGCCCACGCCCATCACGAAGTCCGCAGCCCCTTCTCCCTGACGTCTGAGGAAATCGCAGGCCACCCAGCCATCGGCCAGCGGGATGATCTGATAGTTCGAGCGGATCAATCCGCCGCCGGCTTGCAGGAAACCGATTTCCAACAGGCCGTGAATGGAATCCCCGAGAGCGAGGAGCGCGCGGTCACCGTCGATGGGCTCGCCCAGAGTGAAGAGCCGGATCAGGGTGTTGACCGGAGATCCTTCCGGCGCGTGGCCGAGCAATGCGGCGCTGCGGACGTCGGAGCGCATCCAGTGCTCGGGCAGGCCGAGGGCTTCGAGCGCCTCGCGGTGGAAGCCACCTTTGCGGAGATGTTTGCGAAGCGGTGCGGGATCCCATGCTTCGAGATTCTGGAAAACGCCGCCGGAGCTCATTTCCGTTATTGAGGGCGGACCCGGTAAAAGCCCACGTTTCCAAAATTGACGATGGGTTCCGTGCTCGTCGTCGCGGTGGCCGTGACGGTGCGGAGCGTGGCGAACGGGGTGGTTAGATCCGGACTCCATTCGATGACGTAGAGTTTATCAACCACGCTGTTCCAACTGAGCTGATAGTTCCCGGGCGAGCCGCTGACGGGAGCGAGGGCGGCTCTGAAAAACGAGGTGGCGGATCTCGGGTCGGTGCCGAGTTGGTATTCCTGGAGGTTGGTGAGTCCGTCGCCATCCGCATCCCCAGCAGCGTCGTTGGTGCCGATGGAGAAACCGTATAACCTCTCCCACGCGTCAGGCAGTCCGTCCGCATCGGTATCGGGATTCGTCCCGTTTCCGGTCGAACCTGTCTTGAACCGGAAGTCGTAATTGGTGACCACCGATGTGGAGGTGCCGGTGAAATAGGTGTAAACGATCCTGCCGAAAACCAGATCGAACGATTCCGTCGGGCGGTCGCCCCCGGAGGAGATTGCATCCGAGGAAACGAAAACATCCTCAAGCTCGATCCGCGCCGGACTCGGGTGCCCGGTGACCGCCGAGTTGAAATTCAAGTCCAAGGTCGCCTTCGGATAGCGGGTGCCCTGGCCGCATGCCAAGTAGAGACTTGGGGACGCGCGATCCAGAGGTTTGGTGAAGCCCAGCTTCCCAGGCTGCCCGGCGCGGAGTTGTCCGCCGATATTGAAACCCTGGATTTCGATCCAGTCGACATGACTCGTTTGCAGGGATTGTCCTTTGATCTGACCGTCGAAATCCAGCCAGCCCGAGACCTGCGCATGGGCTGACGCCGCGACCATCCACACCACCGCTGAATGCCGCCATGGAGACCCTGACAGCCTCATGAAGTGATCCCTCATTTCGTGCTATTGGTCGCGAAGTTCCAAGTGGCCGTGGAAGTGGGCGTGATGGGCACACCGCCCTTTGCATCGACCATATAATAGTCGGTCGTGATCTTTTCGTAGCTCATGGAAACCGACTCGGACGGCCGGTCGCCGCCGGACGACGTGCTGAGATTGCTGACGATCACGTTGGACAGAGTGATTTTATAATACACGACGAGCGCTCCCGTTCCGCTTGTGGTTGCCAGCTCCAAGGTGACAGTTGGATAGTGTGTTCCCTGGGCGCAACCGAGGAAAAGCTGCGGCGAGGATCTGTCGAGGGACTTCGTAACCGTGAGGTCGGAACCGACGGACTTTCCCGCGCTGATGCCCCCGGTGTTGGTGCCCAGGGTCACGGTATTTGCAATGCCGAACTGGGTCGATGAGACGTCGATCCACCCGGTATGCTTGGTATCGAGAGACTCGCCCGTGATCATGCCGCCGTTGGTTGTCTCGACCTTGAGGAAGATGGAACCGCTTGCATGCTGCGCCACCAGGACGACCACCGGAGGCACCAAGGCAAGCGTGCGGGAAAGTGGGGAAGGACGTGTCATTTTCACCATGGGCGCAGCCTAGGAAGGTGGCTGTGGCGGTCAATATATATCGCCCGCCAGCTGTTCGCCGCTCAGTCCTGCGCCTTCAGCGCGCCGAGAGCTTTAGTCATGACTTTCGTGAAACCGGTTTCCACCAACTCGTTGGGATCCGGATCGCCGGGCGCGCCGCCGGTGGTGTGGTGGACGACCTTCCGACGGGAATGGACCGCGGTCACCGGAAGTCGGTCAGCCCTGCTTTTAATCCGGCCGCGAGTCCGGGAACTTCACGGATCGGCAGGGCGGTGATCGCC
>JAYWDF010000031.1:0-7981 GCA_043779985.1 Akkermansiaceae bacterium
GATGCCATCCATAAGCCGGGGCGCACGAAAACATTCCGGTTCGCTGACAAATCCGATTCAAACAAACCCATCCCATCCACACATGTCCCATGGCTCTCCATCACGGCCGCTCTTGAAGTTCGCCATCCTGTTTTTCGGATTGTTACTGCCCGCGATGGGCCAGGAGCCCGATGCGAATCCGAAGGAGCGGGAGGCAAAACCCCAGCTGCGGTTCATCTGCGTCTCCAGTCTGAGCGATGACCAGGAAGTCATCCTCGCCTCGCGCGACGAAAAAGGCAACTGGCAGGAATACGGCACGATCAAGTTGCGATCCTCACTCATCACCGACTGGCGGCCCGCTCACACCGGGGAACTTCATCTCGCCGTGCGCGCTGGTGGCGAACTGCAATCCATCTGCCATTTCATCTACCCCGATGGATCGAAACGCGCCTTGGCCGTTCTGCTGCCCGATCCGTTAAAAAAGACCTACACTGCGGACGTCATCGACCCGGCGAAACTGAAGTTTGTCAAAGGTTCGGCGCTGGTGGTCAACTACAGCCCGATGAATGGTCTGGTAATGCTGGGTGCCACAAAAACCCAGGTCAAGCCGGGCGAGCGCAGCATCGCCAAACCGAGTCCAGACGCCAACGGCATGTATCGCATGTTGGTGGCCTATGCCGATGAGAAAAAACAACTCGTGCCCTGTTATGACCGCTATATCGGCAGCAGCGACGAGGCCCGCGACATCATCTTTCTGCTCCCGGATCCGACTCTCGGCCTCAAGGTCTTCAGCCTGTCCGAGTTCGGGCCGTTTGAATGAATTCTCGCAGGCCTCCACGGAGAACCTAACATTCGAGCGCTGGCAGATCGACCTCAACATGGACGATGGATTTTCCTGAAACCGGAGAGATCACCGCGCCATCGACTCGATCACCATCCACCGTCATTTCCTGAGTGCGACCATGGGGACCCTTCTGCTTGCGGATTTTGATTCGGTATTCCGCGCCGCATGGAGATGGGCCTCCAACGACCGCAGGTGGGAGGAAAGCGTGCCGCACTCTAGCCGGTTCGTAACCGTGCGGCGTTTGAGAGGTAGAAATGCGCTCAGGCGGAAACCCCTATGACTAGTGTCCACACCCGAACCTCATGAGGCGCGAGGAGTGACACTGGGGATGGGTCTCGGATATCCGACAAGCGGTCAACCGGGGCGTTCGTCGGCTCGACGGCCCAGTGGTGGAGGCCTTTCCAGAAACCGCGGGTGATCCAGATGCCGGCGTAGGGGAACAGCGCGGCTGGCCAGGTGAGTGAGAGGCGGGCGCCGTTCTTGGCGTGGATTGCGGCAGCCCCCTTGATGAGAGGGCCGAGAAAAACCTTGGCGGCGGGAGTTGCACCTTTGGGAAAGAGCGCTCGTGATAGATCGGTGCCGGGTTGGGGCTCTGGCCACGGGTGGGTTTCGGTTCCGCCGGGGCTGAGGCAGGTTTTCTCGACGGCGCGGATTTGATCGCCAGGTTTCCAAGTGAACAAAGGATGCCACGCCCAAAGAAACGGCGTGGGAGTGCCCGCCCGGTTCTCAATTCGATAGTCGAAGCGGACTTGATTTCCCCGGAGAGAAATCCGCCGCTCGAAGGCGAGTGGCAGGGACTTGAGATTCCATCGGCAGGAGAATCCGCCCTTGGGATCGGCATCGAATTCCGGCGTCTGGTTCCATAGCTCGCCGTGGTCCGGCAATGCCTTGCGACCGAGCTTGCAGGCCAGGACGGTAGGCAGGCACTCGTCGATGCCCGCTCCGGGACCGGTTTCGAAAATCGCAGGATCGGTGGGGTGCCAGAGCCGCCGCTTGCCCGCAGGGCTCCATCCGTCAAGCCACTCCCGGCACGAAATGACGTCGCGCAGGGAGACAATTCGCCCGCCGAGTGCCGGTGCGATCGAGAGGGAAATGGCGTCGTTTGCCAGGCTGTGGATCTCGAAATCCCCGACTTTTTTTCGAGTGTGGCGGAGGGGCATGACTTTAAGGATTCGCCTTTTGCACGGTCAGCGACTTGGGCTTGGCCAGCAGCTTGGTGCCATCGGAGAAGGCAACGTTCAGCGGGTTGGCACCGAAGTTATAGGCGACATAGGTTTTCACTCCGTTTTTCTTGAAGACATTGGTGAAGGGATAGTCAGCCATGACGCTGGCGTCGTTGATGCCGAGGGTATTGAGAGTCTCGATCCAGTGATACATGAAGGCGTGGGTATTACCACCTTCAAGACTGCAGTCCGGAGTTTTCTCCATGTAACTGGCCGCCGGGGCCGGATCGTTGAGCGCACCGAACATGACGACGAGGTCACCCCAGCCGTTGTTGAAATCACTACCCTTTTCCCGCTTTTCAACGATACGCTCGAAGTTCTTCTTCACGTAGTCGGGATGGCGACCCATGTAGATCGAGGCGGGGGTGAATGGCAGCCAGTTGATGCCGTGGATGCAGTCGATATCACCGGAGAACCAAGTGGCAAAGGCGCCCTTGCCGCCCCAGATCATCCCGAGCGCGACTTGCGGGAACTCCTTCGGGAAATTCGTGCCCGAGACGTCGAACCAATATTCCTCGACGGCGGTTCGCTCGGTGTTGAAAAGCGCCAAGCCGGTATCACGCACGCTCGTGTTGCCGGTGGCTTCGCCCCACAGCATCATGCCATACCAAGCGTTGAGGGATTCGGAAGAGGATTCCTGGTTATTGCCGTCCGCGAAATTCGCGTCGCCGGAAGCCCACGAGTGACCGGCGTATTTGTCAAAGCAGCGGATGTAGGGAAACATCGTGTCCGTTCTGCTAGGCGAGGCGATGTCGCGGATGATCATCAAGACCATGGGCCCCCATTTCTTCGCCCACTCCGGGTCGAGGCGCGCGACCTCCCCGGCGGCCCGGATGAAATAACCATAATGAAAATGGTGGTCATTGAGCGGCATGTCGCTGCCGTAGGAAGCCTTGCTGCCGATCATCGAACCCCAGGTGGAGTCATAGTAGAACAGCGGATCAGTCTCGTCAGGCGAGGCGGTGAACCAGTTTTCCAAACGCCGCTTCAACTCATCGACGAAAGTCTTCTGCAGCGCCGGCATGCCCGCCATTTCAGCGATGCCGCTGAGCGTGGCGAGACGGCCGAGGAGCTTGCCGTCCCAATACGTGTCGGCAAAGGGAGCCGCAGGCTTGTCAGCTTCCGCCTGGAGATAGCCGCGCATCCGTTCCTTATCCTTGATGCCTTCCGCAGGTAACATCGGCAGCACTCCCTGAACGGGCACCTCGGTGACAAATCCAGTCCCCTGCCCGACCTTCATCGCGCCGCGCACGGAATTGTAGGCCATGTCAGTGAGCTTGGTGGAGGTGTATTTCCACTGATGCGGATAGAGCGAGAAGATCGTGCCTTTTTCCGCACCTTCCCAAGCCTTGGTCTTGAAACTGTAGGTCGCCTTCACCTTGCCGGGAATCGCCTGATAGTCGACCCGCGTGTCGATCACATGGCTGTAGGCATAGCGCTTGAACAAGGCGAGGGTCTCGGGCTTGTTATCCGGCAGCAGGGCTACTGATAGATAATTTTTCCCCGAGGCATGGTTGGTGAGGACGGGGCCATCGAGGCCGCTCCAGGTCGAACCTGTCGGCCCGAACACGCCGTAGTGGTTACCCTTCACCGTGACGCCGAGCACCGCGTCCTTGTCGGATCCCGCCCAGCGCTGCGGCAGCTGGGAGAAGCTGAGCACCGGGTCACCGCCGGCGTAGGTGCAGTAGATAAACGGGCTGCCATGGCCGAAGCTCGTCTTGAGCGAGGCGTCGCCCGCCGCGAAGGCCGCGGTCACAAACCAATCCGAGTAGCCGCCGCACTCCGCGGACTTGAAGAGCGCGCCCGCGGAGAGGCCGATTCTGAAATCGCCCTCCTTCGTGACTCCGCCGCCCATGATCGCGGGGGCCGCGCCGACGATGGCCGCGCCGGGATAACTGATCGCCAGCCCCTCCGGCGTGCAAACCATCGCCAACGGATGCGCGAACATATTAGCGGAAAATTCCTGCCACAGCAGCGAACTCCACCACTGGCCGGTGACCGTCGGACCTTTGACATCCGCGGTCTTGTAAATTTTATCCGGCAGTGGATTGCAAGCATCTGGCAGGACCGTGGTGTAACTGCCAGCTCCGGCCGCGACGATTTCGCCAGTGGCAACCGGGGCGGAGTGGAAGAACATCAGCGCGAGGGCACCTCCAATTCCCGCGACGGGGAGGATTAGAGCGGATTTGAGACGGGTTTTCATGGGTTTGGCTGGATGGGTGGCGTGTGGCATTGGAGATTTTACGCCCGCCCGGTCCCATTAATTGCATTTTTTTGCACAAACTTGTCGATCACATTTTTGGGCAAATTACGGGCCTGCGCCGAAATTTTCGAAATCGCCATCGCCCCCAGCCCCTTTTCCACCGCGGGAGAACGGACCGAAATCGAGAGCGACCGTGGTGCGGGCGTGAATGCCCCGGAGCTTCAGCGCTTCGCAGCGTCCACTTCGATCCAGGACCAGAGAGTCGCGAGCCCGGATTTCACGGCTTCTTTGGCAGCCGCCAGATCGCCACCCGGCGCGTGCTTACCGAAGAGGTAATACTTGATCTTCGGCTCGGTGCCGGAGGGGCGGACGGCGAAGGAGCGGCCGTCCTCGAGATCGACGAACAACATTTTCTCCTTGGGCAGCAGGTCGCCTTCTTGGTCGAAGAGATCCTGCTTGGCGAAATCCCGGACGCGCAGCACGGCGGAGCCATCGACTTCGGTCGGCGGATTCTCGGCATAGGAAGCGGCGAGCGCGGCGATTTTTGCGGCACCGTCGGCGCCTTCCATGACGAGGGATTTCCCGATTTCCAAGTAATAGCCGTATTCGGTGTAAACGTCGTCCATCAACTCAGGCAGGGTCTTGCCAACGGATTTCGCGTAAGCGGCGACCTCGGCGAACATCAGGGCCGCGCCGTTCGCGTCCTTGTCGCGGACGGCGTCGGAGCCAAGGTAGCCGTAGCTCTCCTCGCCGCCAAAGACGAAGAAACGCGAGTATTCGAGACGCAGCGCACGCGTCTGGGCTTGGCTGAGCGAGCGGTAGTCGCCCTTCTTGTCGGCCGGGATGGCTTCCTCGTATTTCCGGAGTTTGCCGGCGATGTATTTGAATCCGGTGAGCGTGTCCACGATGCCCACGCCGAAGCCGTCGGCGATGGCATGCTGGAGCTCGGTGGTGACGTAGGTCTTCACGAGCACGGCGCGGTTGCGGTTCGCGTTGGTGAGCCAGCCGAGTTCGAAGCAGGTTTTCAGGCGATACCAGGCCATCAGCGAGCCGATCTGATTTCCCGTTAGGAGAACCATCTTGCCGGCGGCGTCGCGGACGGCCACGCCCATGCGGTCGGCATCCGGATCAGTGCCGATGACGATCTCCGCACCGGATTGCTCGGCGAGGTCGATGGCCATTTTCAATGCGGGAGCGTTTTCCGGATTGGGCGATTCCACAGTGGGGAAACGCCCGTCCTGCACGTCCTGCTCAGGAACCGTTAGCACCTCGAAGCCGAACTCGCGCAGCATCGGCACGTTAATGTGGCCGCCGGTGCCGTGGAGGTTGGTGAAGACGATTTTGGTGGAAGCGCCTTCTAGCAGCGATGGCTTGAGGAGCAGGGTCTTGAGCAGCGCGACGTAGCGGGCGTCCATTTCCGCACCGAGGATGGTGACGGTTCCACGCTCGGACTCGGGGACCGTTTCATAACGCTCGCTGGTGATGGCATTCACTTCCTTGACGATGCCGTCGGCGTGGGCATCGACGATCTGTGCGCCGTCGTTGAAATAGGCTTTGAAGCCATTGTCGTGCGCCGGGTTGTGGCTGGCGGTGAGGACGACGCCGCCGTCGGCGCGGAGTTCGCGCACGGCGAAGGAGAGTTGCGGCGTCGAGCGCGCGCCTTCGAAGAGATAGGCGTCGCAGCCGAGATCGGCGCAGGTCTTGGCGCAGAATTCTGCGAAGTCCCGGGAGAAATGACGGGTGTCGTGGGCGAAGACCAGCACCGGCTTGCGACTGGGGCCGGCGAATTGCTTCGCGTAGGTGATCAAGCCGCGGACGGCGCGACTGAGGTTGTAGAAATTCATCGTCGCGGTGCCCACGCAGGGATGCTCGGGGCGGCCGTTCGGGCCACCGGCTCCTTGCTCGGCTTGGGTCACGACGCGGCCGATCGTTCGTCCGCGCAGGCCGCCGGTGCCGAATGCGAGAGTTTTGAAAAAGCGGTCGTTGAGTTCCTCCCAGGCCCCGGCGTCCACCAGCTCCTGGATCGCCAGCGGCGCGATGGCACTTGTGGTACCGCCAAGCAGTGCGGTGATGTTGATTTCTGCGGACTCAAGCAGGCTACCATGGGCAACTGCGGCGGCGAGGGCTTCGTGAATTGAACTCATTTCGAGCCGGATGATAGGAGAAATCCGGATCATGGCAATCCCGTCGACACCGGAAATATCAGCCTCGTCGGATGCGGAATCCCTGCGTAGCTTCCGCGGTCTTCATGATTGCCCAGCTCCAAAACGCCGTCGCCAAGCGCGCCAAGCTCCTCAGCCCGGAAACCAACGCCATCCGCCTCATTGATGGCGGCGGGGACGGCTTGCCCGGCATGATTCTCGAAACCTACGCCGGCCACTGGCTGGTGTCCACCAGCGGGCCGCAGCTCGCGCCGCAAGTCCGGGAGTGGATCCGCGATCAAGGGATTTCCTGCTACTGGAAGCGCTTGGACCAGCATCAGAAGGAGTCCCCTACCCACCTCGCCGGGCCCGAAGTGACCGAGCCGTTTCTGATTCTTGAAAATGGCGTCGCTTCTGAAATCTCATTCCAGTCCGGCTACTCGCAGGGCATCTTCCTCGACCAGCGCGACAACCGCGCGGAAGTCCGCCGCCTGATGGCACCGGGCCTGCGGCTGCTCAATACCTTCGCCTACACCGGTGCCTTCTCCGTCGCCGCCGCGATGGCGGGCGCGGAAACGACCACGCTCGACCTCTCCCAACCGTATCTGGACTGGGCAAAGCGAAATTTCTCTCACAACCAGCTCGACCCCGCCACCCACCATTTCTGCAAGGGCGATACCTTCCACTGGCTCCGCCGCTTCGCGAAACAGGGGCGCACCTTCGACGGCATCGTGCTCGATCCGCCGACCTTCTCGCGGGACGAAAAAGGCAAGGTCTTCCGGGTGGAGGAAAACTTCGGCGAGCTCGCCGCCCTCGCCAGCGACATCCTCGCGCCGGACGGCTGGCTGCTCTGCTCGACGAACTGCCGCAATCTCGGCCTGAACGATTTCCAGAAACAACTCCGCAACGCCACCCACCGGCCGATGAGTCCCCGCCACTCGCCCATGCCGGAGGATTTTACGGATGAGCCCTATCTGAAATCCGTGTGGCTGAGGTAGTGAGCGAAGCACTGCAACTCCACCTGCGGTGGATTCAAGCGGATTGTTCAACCCCTGTCACAAGGGACTCCGAGCTCCAATAAGTCGTTAGACATGAGCGCCTCCCCGGATTTCCTCCAGCCACTGGTCCGCGTCAGGAACATTCTCCCAAGCAGGCGCGGACTTCTTCATCAGGCCGTCCAGATAGGCGTCCGAGTATTCCATGTCGTAGTCGAACAAATCAACAAAGGTCAGCGAATTTCGGTCCATCTCGAAGGTTTGAAGGCTCTGCTTTCCAGTGACCCGCAGGCCGAATTTTTTGTATAGCAGGTTCTTGTCAGCCCCCTTGAGGTAATCCTTCTTGGTGGCGATCCGGAGGGTGCCGAACTCCTCGGTATCCAAATGGATGTTCGGGCTGCTCTTGCCACCGGCGTTGGTCAGCTCGCCATATAGATAGAACTCGGCATCCACCCACAATTTTGCGTTCCGCAGGTAATGCGTCGTCCGGTCCATTACCCTAAAAAGGAAAATGGACGCGTGCGTAGGGCACCTTTGAGCAAGGCGTTTGATAGCGGGGGCAAAGGGTCGTAAAGAGGGCGGTTTTCACCCGCTGA